>JAPLIX010000380.1:0-2573 GCA_026388865.1 Pseudomonadota bacterium
TTCCGGAGGGCTCGCTGTAAGCTTGAAAGCTCAATAAGCGTTATAGACCAGACCGAGGTCATCAAGGCAATATTGCAGCATGTCGGTCTGTGGGAGGTACAGAAACGGCCGCCGCCCGCAGAATTGTATGCGGCTGATTATTCACAAAAAGTCACTACTTGCTGCTATCAATCGAACCAATTCTCACTGCTTAAACAATTCACTGCTTCATTAAGCAGCCGTCTCTAATATGCCCGATCGAATTCAAATTACTGCTATACTGCTGTCATATTCAATCTAAGTTATTACAATTAAGTTAGGAGTTGCAAAGTTCGGAATTAGCCCGGAGTTTAAATAAATTTCACTGATCTTTACATCCATTTCACTTTTTATTTTATTTATACATGACACCCGTCCTCCGCCCGCCTTCCGAAGCACGCTTTGTGCGGAGGGCAGGTAGCATTGATAAAGGTGGACAATCGAAACTAAAATTATACTTCGAAATCACCAATAGGTTCGTTCCTTCCTAACCCTGCGGAGGGTGGACAATCTCAAATCCCGAACACCCAGACCCTGTTTTCCGGTTCTTTTCTTTGACACCCGGCCCGGGATTTTCTATACTTGCATCTCTTTGCAGCCTCACATACTGCTGATAATCTTTCATCCTGACAGAAGGAAGGAATAAAGCTATGGACTATTTTAAGGGAACCGACAACTATGTCATCTCAACTGAGCTGCGTGACAGCGTCAATGTATCTATCGCGCTGGGAAGGCCGCTGGTTGTAAAAGGCGAGCCGGGCACCGGAAAAACTCTGCTGGCACAGGCAATCGCCAAAGGCCTGGGAAAAAAGCTCTACACCTGGAACATCAAGTCAACCACCAAGGCCCAGGAAGGGCTCTATGTGTATGACACGGTCAAGCGGTTGAATGATGCGCGCTTCGGCGACCGTGATGTCTCTGACATCAGCCAGTACATCAGGCTCGGCAAGCTGGGCGAGGCGTTTGCTGCACCCGAGCAGGTGGTGCTGATCATTGACGAGATAGACAAGGCAGAGCTTGAATTCCCCAACGATCTGCTCAATGAGCTGGACGAGATGAGCTTCTATATCCCGGAGACCGGGGAGACCATCACGGCCAAACACCGGCCGATTGTCATCATCACCTCCAACAGTGAAAAAGAGCTTCCCGACCCGTTCCTGCGCCGCTGCGTTTTCCATTATATCGAGTTCCCGGACCAGCAGCTGATGGAAGAGATCGTGGGGGTGCATTTCCCCTCCATTGAGACGCGGCTGCTGCGGGATGCCCTGAAGAAGTTTTACTGGATCCGCCAGTTTGACCTGCTGCGCAAAAAACCCTCGACGAGCGAGCTGCTTGACTGGCTGCAGGCACTGATTATCGGCGGCGTGCCGGCCGCCAAGATTGAAAAGGAGCTGCCGTTTGTGGGCACGCTGCTGAAGAAAAAAGAGGACCAGGACCTGGTGAACAACTCCGCAGACCCCCACTATTCCTATTCAACCAGCAAGAGGTCGCGGCGTGTTTATTAATTTTTTTCTGAACCTCAAGGCCAAAGGCGTGCCGGTCACCCTGCACGAGTGGATGATGCTGCACCGGGCCCTTGCCGCTGATTTGAGCGATTGCAGCCTGACCCGCTTCTATCACATTGCGCGCTCCATACTGGTCAAGAGCGAGATCTATTTCGACCGCTATGACGTCGCGTTTCTGGACAGCTTTGCGGGAATCGAGACCACCGATGAGCTTCTTGAGCGCGTGCTTGCCTGCCTGCGCCAGACGCGGGACCTGCGGCTTACTGAAGAGGAAAAAAGAGAGCTTAAAGAGCTTGACCTTGATGAAGTTCTGAAAAATTTTGAGCGCCAGCTCCTCGAACAGCGCAACGACCGCGACTACTCAAGCGATTACGGCGGCAGCCGGGCCATCGGCACCAGCGGCACGTCAACGCAGGGGGCCTGGGGATATAACCCGGCAGGCATCCGCATCGGCCAGGGCATTTCGCGCAACCGGCGTGCCGTGCAGGTAGCAGAGCGCCGGGCATTTAAAAATTATTCGAGCGACCGTACGCTTGACACCCGCCAGATGAAGGTGGCCCTGTCGCACCTGCGCTCGCTGCTGCCCGCGGGCGAGGGCGACAAGCTCGATATTCACGCCACCATCGACGCCACCTGCAGAAACGCCGGGGAAATTGAACTGGTCTGGGAAGGCCGGGTCAAGAAGGGCTCCAAGGTGATCCTCTTTATGGACACCGGCGGCTCCATGACCCCGTACTCAGAAATGGTCGAGCAGCTCTTCTCTGCAGCGGCAGCCCAGATCAGCAGGTTCAGGCACTTCTATTTTCACAACTGCATCTACCAGGATTTGCGCACCGACATGGAGGGCGACCGCACCATCCCGACGCTCGATTTTTTAAAAGCCGTGGAGCCGGATTACAAGGTGATCATTGTCGGCGATGCCGAAATGGCGCCATCCGAGCTGACCTGGGTAAACGGCGCAGTGGACTACTGGTATCATAATGATACGCCGGGGATTGTCTGGCTGCAGCGGCTGCGCGACACCTTCCGGGACGTGATCTGGCTCAACCC
>JAPLIX010000380.1:2632-10346 GCA_026388865.1 Pseudomonadota bacterium
CTGGGATTCGGTAAAATCAATTCTCATGATACGGGAGCTGTTCCCCATGTTTGAGCTGACCCTGGAAGGGCTTGATGAAGGCATCAGGTTTCTCATCCAGGGAAAAACCGCGCTGCATCAGACGGGATAAAAAAAGCTATCAGCTGTCAGCGTTCAGCCTCTGGAAATCCACATTTTGCAATATACAATCTGCACTCTGCAATGCCCTTTGCCCCCTTCCACTTTCACGAGCCACGAACCCCGAGCCACGCATTAATTCCTTGACTCACTATACCTGCCCGTCATATATGCAGATGTATATGCAACCAGGAGGTGCACAATCATGATTCTCTGCGTCGGAGCAACAGGACTTCTTGGCGGCACGGTCGTCGAAGAGCTGCTTAAAAGAGGCAAAAAGGTACGGTGCTTTGTCCGGCAGGACTCTGATACGGTACGGCTTGAAAAGACGGGGGTCGAGATCATCCGCGGAAGCTTGAGAGATAGGAAGGCTATAACCGCCGCGCTGCATAACGTTGACGCGGTCATAAGCAGTTTTGCCGCCAATATTGTAAAAGACCGGCGCGCGGCAGCGCTCTGGGAGAATGATTACGAGGGAAACCTTTCCCTGATTAAATGCTCCCGGGAAGCAGGGGTTAAAAAGTTTATCTTTGTCAGCTACTGGGGCCTGGCGAAGTTCGGCAATTTTGAGCACGGAAAAATAAAAAAGGTGGTTGAAGACCTGCTGGCCGTGAGCGGGATTGACTACACGGTGTTCAGGGTCACCACCCTTGCTACAGACATGTCGCTTTTGCTCGGCCGCCGCCTCATTAAAAAGGGCTGGGCCCCTCTTTTTATGAAGCCGCACGAGAAAATACGGCCGATCCTGCTGGAAGACCTGGCGTGGTGCATGGCGGACGCGCTTGATAATCAGAAAGCGTCCTGCCGGGTGATAGAGGTGGCAGGCAAAGAGGAGTATGATTTTATTTCGTTCCAGGAGCTTTTCTGCAAAGCCATCGGCAAGCGGGTCCGCTTTGTTTTTATCCCCCTGCCGCTGACAAATTTCATTGCCTCGTGCATTGATTTCGCGACCAACTGCCGCTACAATGCGCGCGGCCTGGTATCGGCATTCACCGGCGGCAGCACCTGCGATATAACGGAGATGGAAAAAATATTTGCCGTGCAGCAGGGAAGCTTTGCCCGGTATCTTGAAGACTTCTTTAAAAATGCTAAGGCAGAAAAACCCCCGGCTGCTAAAAGCTGAAGCGTGCTGCGTTTTGTCGCTCATTCTTCCGCCCGCAGCACATGATAATACCGGGCGCTGTACCCTGTTACTGATACTATGAGCATACCTGCCGCAATCTTCAATCGAATAAAGATAACATACCAGAATAACGCCGCAGCGATACGGATTGTTCTCTTTTTTCTCGCTGTGCTGGGCGGCGCATTTCTCATTTCAAAGGCAATTTTCCAGCGGGAAGTTTTTGGCATGTGGAACATGCTCTTTTTTGTTTTAGAAGAGGTGTTCCAGGTATGCCTGTTCATTTATTGCATCTTTTTTATCCGCGAGCTGACCGGCAATAGAACCCTGCACGCGCTTCTTGCCATCCTGTGCTTTCTTTTTATCGGCTATCGGTTCTCCCTGGGGTTGATTGATGACGCCTATATTTCACTGCGCTATGCAAAAAACTTTGCTGCGGGTCATGGCCTGGTTTTTAATGCCGGTGAGCAGGTTGAAGGCTACACCTGCTTCCTATGGATCGCGCTGCTCGGGGGTATTAAAAAAATAGTTCCTTCAATAGACCTGGTGGAACTGGCAAAGCTGTCAGGCATTTTCTTCGGCATTGCAACCGTAGCCGTGATTAACCGGTTTGCCCGCTGCCTGTACGCGCCAGATGCAGATAAAAACAGTTTTTTAGTACAGGAGCTGCCGTTCTTTTCTTTGCTCCTCATGGCTTTTTTCCCGTATGTGTTCTGGTGTTATTCCGGCATGGAGACAGGTTTTTATCTGTTTCTGATGGTCGCCGGCACGTTTTTCTTTTGCAGATATCTCATTGAAGAAAACAGCAAAAGCACACACCTCCTGTTCTCGGCACTGCTCATGGCGGGTGCGTTAATGACAAGGCCCGAGACCCTGGTGCTGGCAGGTCTCAGCTTGGTGTTTATTCTCTGTCAGGGGAAACGGGGGCGCTTAAACCATGTACTGAGTTTTACCGTGCCCCTGGTACTTATCTATCTTCCTTATTTCCTGTGGCGCTATACCTACTATGGCTATCTGTTCCCCAATACCTACTATGCAAAGGTGGGCAGCCTCTCCCTGGCGAACACCCTCCACGGGATTGCCTATATAAAAAAGGGAATATATCCCTGCCTCCTGTTTATCATATTTATTTTTTCAAAAATCATCAGGAAGAGGGCCGGCCTGAAAATGCCGGAAATCTATTTGCTGGCCCTGATGGCGGCAATCATCTTCACGATACTCGCTACCGGCGCTGATCATTTTAATGAATTACGCTATTTTGTGTATTTGCTGCCGTTTATGTATCTGTTCTGCTGCGATGAAATAGTACGGTGCATAGAGTACTGCTCGCGCTGCGTCCTGAATATACCGGCGTACCGGGATACGGTCAAACGGCAGCTGCTGTACCTTGGATGTGTGATTATTTTCATAAGCTCTTTTTTCTGCAACTATACCGGCATCATCGCTGCCAAGGTTTATGGAAAGAACCTGGCGAACAGCCTGGCACTGTTAGGAAACTGGCTGGATAAAAACACCAAACCCGGGGATGTTATAGCTGCACCGATTATCGGAGCGCTCAGCTATTATACCGATAACAGGGTTATTGATATGCTTGGCTTGACAGAACCGGCTATTGCACACACCATGATAGAACCGGGCAGCGGCCCCCGCGACCACGAAAAATTTAATACACCATATATTCTCAGTAAGAATCCTGACTATATTCATCTCTATTCATATCCGCAGCCTCCGGAAGCCCTTGAAACGAATTTTTTAAAAAAGCAGGCTCCACTCCCTGCTATAGAAGATTTAAAGAGGTTTTTTCCAAACAGCAAATACAGATATATTACGATTGAAATTAAACCTTATACCTATGCCCTGTATCAAAAAATAAAGTAATGCCTGGAGACAGATGTTTCCATTCCCTATTCACCTGTTTACCATGCCGAAACTATCTCACTCTCTGCACTTTTCACTTTTAGTTTTTAGTCAAAGGAGGCCCGGTCATGTTTTCAGCTCTCAGATTCATAAAACCGGCATGTATATTTTTACTGGCAATGGTTTTTACTGTTCAGGCTTTCAGCAGTGAACCGGCACCGCCACGAAAAATCCTGCCCCCGCCGACTCACCAGTGGAGAGCAGAAGAGCTGCTGCAGATGTCGCAGCTGTATGAGCTGCAAAGCGGGGAGAACCCGCGGATTTTCCAGAACCTTGATGTAAAAAATTACACCATGAATCTGGACTTTGACGTGTCAGGTTCAAAGCTTGACGCGCAGGTAACCATCACCGGCGCGGCGCTCGATGAAAAGCTTGATCAGATCATCGTCGATTTCTACGATGATGTACCCATTTCCGCGGTAAAGTTTAACGGCGGGAACTTTACCCAGTTTGAAAGAAAGAACAACAAGGTCTATTGCGATCTGAGCGCTTCCCCGGTCAATCCGAACGCGGAGTTTTCCATTACCTTCTCCTATACCTTTCCTCTCAGCAGTCAATTCACCCACGGTATAGTTTTAAGGGATCAGAACGGCACTCCCGCCGTCTGCAGTTCGGGCCAGCCCTACGGAAATTCCGGCTGGTGGCCATGTTTTGACTACCCTTCTGACAAGGCAACGGTTGATGTTCACATCACCTGTCCTGAAAACCTGATAGCCGTTTCCAACGGCGCGCTGCAGGGCGCTCCAATAAAAAACGGGGACGGAACACAAACCGTGTACTGGAAGGAGAGCCACCCGCTCTACACCAGCGCTTTTGCCGTAGCAATAAGCGGCTATGAAACATGGCAGGACTCGTATGTGTCTCCCCTTGACGGCACTGTTATGCCCCTTTATTTCTATGCCTTCCCGGAAGACGCGCAGAAAGCGCGCAACGATTACACCCTCTACACCAAGGAGGCATTGCCGGTGTTTGCCACGCGCTTCGGCGAGTATCCTTTTATTGACGAGAAGTATGGGGTGCTTGAAAGCCCGTTCAGCCGCGGCAGCCTCGAGCACCAGACCATAACCCATTTGACCTACAAGGCTACCCAGGCAGAATCAAACTGGGATGTTGTTGTCCATGAGCTGGGCCACCAGTGGTGGGGAGACTGGGTAACCTGCAAGACCTGGAACCATGTCTGGCTCCAGGAAGGACTTGCTACCTACGCCGAGGTCCTGTTCAATGAAAGCTATACCGGGGAAGCTCCCGGAGTGTTCATGGCAAAAAATTATGACGACGGACTTTATGATGGCATCCTTGCCGGCACCCCTTATTCCGAGGACATTTCCCAGCCGTGGGATGAATACAACGCCGTGTATGAAAAGGGCGGCTGGGTGCTGCACATGCTGCGAAATATGCTCGGCGATGAACCATTTTTTAAAGCGCTGCAGGACTACGGCAAGAGCCATGCGTACGGTGCTGTTGAGACCGATGATCTGAGAGCGGCGATGGAGTCGGCATACGGGGTTTCCCTCGCACCGTTTTTTGACCAGTGGGTCTATACACCGTTCCGGCCGGTCTACCAGTATGAATTCAGCGCCAGCCCGGTCTGGGGCGGGAAATACCAGGTCGATCTCCTCCTGTATCAGGCCCAGGCGCACAAAATAAAAAATCTGGCAGGCGAAGAGGTGCGTGACTATTATCTCATGCCCCTTGACGTTACCTTACAGTTTAAAGACGGGAGCAGTCAGACGTTCACTGTTTATAACAGCAGTCGCCGGCAGCGGTTTCAATTCATGGTAGACAAAGAGCCGGCTTCAGTTGCTATTGATCAGGACATAAAAATACTGAAGGTTGCGGAAACCCCCATCGCGGATAAAGGCACAAACATACTTCCCACGGCCAGGGCCGGCGCCTTCCCGCGGACCGTGTCTGCGAAGGGGTCAGTATTTCTTTTTGGCCGGGGCATGGATGCAGACGGGTCCATTGCCAGATATACCTGGGTAATCGACAATAAAAAAATGGTTGAAGGCAGGTTTGCCCTGGCTACGTTTGAAGAATCGGGAACCCATCAGGTGGCACTTATGGTAGAAGATGACCAGGGCGGTGCCGGCACATCGGCTCCCGTTACCGTGACTGTGCGCTAATTGCGCGGCTGCCCTCGGCATGTAACAGAGCGGCCTCTTATGGCAATTGTGCTGATCCTTTGAGAGGAGCAATCCCCATGAAAACAGGAACAACTTTTTTTACAAAAACTATCACCGTGCTGGTTGCCTGCGTCTTCATGTGCAGCGCTTACGCGCAGGCGGATTCTAAATACATCTACCATGATTACAACAGCATGGTGGAGATACTGAAAGGTCTGGAAAACGAGGCGAAGTCCAAAACGCCGCAGGTTTATTCTCTGCAGGTTATAGGATACACCGCGAAGCAGACCCCGGTCTATGCAGTCAAATTTTCTCATAACCCCGCCATTGAGCAGGATGATAAGCCCGCTGTGGTTATTGATTCCGGCATCCATGGCAATGAATGGCTGCCCGTGGACAGCAGCATAAACTTCATTCAGTACCTATTTGAAGCATATTATAATAGCGGCCATCCTGACCATGCCGAAGTCCTGGAGCTGGTGAATAATTTTGAAATCTGGATTATCCCGATGCTTAACCCGGATGGAAGAATTCGCGATGACGTCAACGGCGGCGACCCCGGCAAATTCTGGACTGATACCACCTACCATGACGATGACATTGCGGGCTGGCGGATGAATGTTCAGGAGGTGCCCTGCGCTGCCAGGCCCGGCGGCACCACGCAGGGTATTGATATTAACCGCAGCTTTTCAAATAAATTCTGGGACCTCTCCGACTGCTCGTCAACCAGCTACAATGGCGGTGCCCCGTTTGCCGCCCTGGAGAGCAGGGTTGTGAAACAGTTTATCAACAACCACATGATAAGCTTCGCTCTGCACCAGCACTCAAACGCACAGATTATCTACAGCGCTTCAGGCACTACCGGGCTGGGAGATTATATCAGCGCCGAGGCTGATGCCCTGTATGATGAAGGGCGGCCCAGCCCCCTGCTCGCGCTTCGCAACGCGCTGGAAATGGCGGAGGGAGCCGCGAACATCATGCAGCAGGAATTTGACAGCGCCATACTGCATCCCTACGGCTCCGGAGTGTGCAACGGCAATCCCTGGTCAGGGCAATATTATCTCTGGCTGTGGGATGAAATCAACTGCACCCTTGCCACTGACAACCACTCGCGGCGGGCCATCCAGAGCGTTTTCTATGAGTATCCGTACACGCAGACGGCTGGGGATGATTCCCCGGAAAACAATATGTACGGGTTCAGCGAGGACGGGAGAATCGGCCAGTACCAGCGGGGAGACGGCTCGAACGGGTTTCATCCTTCTTCTGCTGAAACAAATCAGTGGATCATAAACAAAAGCGTCGAGATCAATAAATTCATTATCCGGCAGGCACGATACCCGTTCAGCCCGCGCTATCATAAGGACATGTCCCGCAGGCCCGAGGCCCCTGCTGAGGACTTGGCGCTTGTCGGCGCAAAGATGACCGAAAAAGGAGAAGGCCTGACAGGCAGCTTCACAACTTCTGAAACTGACGGCCGTGACCTGCTGGGAGCCGGCACTAAACGGGTGACCTGGAAGGTACAGAATAACGGCACTGCCGCAAGGTCCATCAGCAGCACCGTCTCTATCTGCAACCTGACCGATGATGCCGCGTGCGCGAGCCCGGTCAGCGCGGCGGTAAAACTGGAGAGCGTTGCCCCGGAGGAGACCAGGCTGTGCACCTATGACTATGACTTTAAGCCGGAAAAAGATTACACCGTCACCGTATCTACCGGTGAGAATAATGCCATCAATAACGATGTGAAGCGTTTTGTTTTTACCACTATCTCTCCCTCCTCTTCCTGCCCGGCAGCACTGGCTGCAGGTAATGACGCTGAGAAGATTACCCTGCTGAGAAATTTTCGTGATAATGTTTTACGCAGGACGCAAACCGGCAGAGAGTATGTCCGGCTTTTTTACCAGCACAGCCCGGAACTGTTTTCCCTCATCGCTCATGACAGCGGCATCCGGGCCCGGGCTGCAGATACGCTTAACCGGCTGCTTCCTGAAATTGTTTCCACACGGGATGGACGTACGGCGTCTATAGCGCCGGGGCTAAAAGCTGAGATAGAAAAACTGTGTGCTGTGCTCAGCGTAAAAGCAAGCCCAGGGCTGAAACAAAGCATCAAGAAACTTCTGCACGACCTCGCTGAGAATAAAATAGCACACCAACTGGCAGCAGGGGCTGATTAAACGACTGATCCCGGCAGCGATACGTTAAACCACACTCGCACTATGTGCTGCCGGGCTTTTTCGGGCTGCGCTCTCTCGCAGATTGATTATTGGCGGTTAAAGATTTTTTCTTTAACCGCCAATTTTATGTGTGCCCGGCATGGGCGATAACTTGGCGGTGTAAGTCCGCTATGAACTTGGCAGTAGGAATCATTAGCCAAAGGCAAGGGTGTCGTGGGTGACTGCGAATCTGAAAGAAGCCGGAGGCAAAGTCCCGGCCTGAC
>JAPLIX010000034.1 GCA_026388865.1 Pseudomonadota bacterium
GTACGCCTCATTCCTCACGATTTCGCGCGCCTTGCATCAGGATGTTTTTGACCAGCCTGAAAGAAAACTACTTTTCAACAACCTGATAGTGCTTTTATACCGTACCTCGGCATGTGTTATAACTATAATATAGGATACATTCAAAACGCAAATTGCTTCTTACCGGTTATATAAAATATTGCCGGCAATTGCTATCAGCACCGCGCCGCCAAAGCGCTCAGCCCACTGGCCGCAGTATGCTCCCGCAGTGCGTCCCACGCGCGTTCCAATAAACGTCAGGGCCGCGGCAACCGCCCCGATCAGCAGCGCAGCCTTGATAATAGAGACCTGGACCAGGGCCAGAGAAACTCCCACCGCAAGGGCATCAAGGCTGGTCGCAATGGACAGGCCGACCAGACTCCAGCCCCTGGTTGGATCAAAGTGACTGCTTCTGGTGTCAGGGCGGCGCGATTCCCAGAGCATGCGCAGCCCCAGAAAAAAGAGCAGGCCGCCGGCAACCAGGTAGGCAGCATTGCGCAGCACGCCCAGCAAACCCGCTCCCAGAAACCAGCCGATAACAGGCATCAAAAACTGAAACAGCCCGAAATGCCAGCTGAGGCGGAAGACATGCCGTCGTGTCAGACAGGGCAGTGAAGCGGCAACCGCAGCAGCGACGGCAAATGCATCCATGGCAAGGGCCAGTGCTATTCCAAGAAGTGTTATGGTGTTCATCGAAACAGAAGTCGTGGATTGATTGTCAGCGGAATGCCGCCGTACCAGCCGGAGTTACCTGCTTTCGCAGGCTCAGCTGCGGTTGTTATGAAACAATCATGAAATAACTGTCATTGCGGTCAGGCAAAAGCTGACAGGCAGATGACGCGGGTACCGTCACTGCCTGTCAAAGATGCTCTATAAAAAACGCGGGGCTACTCTTCTTCCCAGCTTATGCAGTTTACCGGGCATTCATCAATGGCTTCCTGTATCATCTCCGCCGTCGCCCCGTGAGGTTCATGGACCTCAGATACGCCGTCGTCATTGATACGGAACACATCGGGGCATATCTCTTCGCACATGCCGCATCCGGTACACTCATCTTGATCAACGTATGGTATTCGTGCCATGTAAAACCTGTTTTATAAAGTTCCTCTATCTGCTTATCCTGTCGTTATAAATCCGCGTTATTGCTGACAGCCTGAAAGAAGAAGTCCCTGCTGCTAAGTCCTACGATTCATAAATTCGATGTCGAATTTACTCACTCAGGACTTAGTGCTGAGTGAGCATTGCAAGGCATCTCTTTGGATCCTATACGTCACCGTATTTGCGAATCGAAGCACTAAGGTTATTTAATGACTTTGGGCACGCACAGCAGCGTTTTGCTAACGGCAACACGGCCGCAGGCATCGCAGAAAAACTGCGCCTTTGAGAGCTTCGGCATACAGATATGCGCGGGATTGGTCGCCGCTGTGCCGCAAAACTCGCAGGTATAAAAATCAGCAACCTTGCCGGGATTGCACAGGTGCTTTTTTTCTGTTGTTGTTTTACCGCACGTTTTGCAGGCGTACGTCTTCTTTGCCGCCGCTTTCTTAACCGCCAGCTTTTTTGCTGAAGTTTTCTTTGCTGTAGATTTTGTTGCCATTGTTTGTTACCCCTTTCTTAGTGTTTACTTTGTTATTCCCCTTAGCCAAATCGAATGCATTATTATTAAAAGTATTAGCAAATTAAAAGTTTTTTTCAATATTGATGGTCCCGTAAAAAGTCAATTTATTTAACCAGTTAAAATATCTTTAATCGGATCAAAGGTACCGCCCATGATACCGAGTTTGTGGCGTGCTGAACTCTCTGCCTGAATTTTATATAAAGACACGGTAGATGCAATAGTGCAATAGAGGTATATCAATACAAGACAGCTATTCTTTAATTTTTACCGGCAGCTTCTGCCGGCCCCACTCCTGTGCCTTCTGGTGAGAGTTAAAGTACAGGTCAATGCGCTTTGAGCCTTTGATGGCAGAGCCACGGTCTTCCACCACGCCCTCACCGTATCCCGGCACATACATGATGGTCCCGAAAGGATAGTATTTGGTGTCAGCGGCTACCGTTCCCGGATGGGGCAGGCCCAGCCAGGGAAAAAGCACGATGCGCGGGGGTATCATCCAGGGATGCACGAGGCTGTCGGTTGAAATCAGCCCCGGATTGGGCTGACGCGGCTTCCCGCCGCCGGCAGTATGTCCCCGGTATGGTTTCCCCTTGTCAGGTCCCGCGTCATAATAGGTATTCCAGAAGTCAAGCTTGAGAAACTTCCAGCTGCCCCGCTCCCAGCTGCAGCACTGCTGGCATCCGCAGTAGGCGGTCGTTTCCAGAGTGCGCCGCTCAACATGCGCGCAACCTGGCAGCAGCAGAATACTAAACAGCAGTATGAGCAGACAGCGGGAACTTCTCATAGTGATGAATACCTGTTTGATGGCTGTGTCTCATCTGGAAATAAACAATAAAGAAAAATCAAAGTCAAAGAAAATTATTAAAAATGATTACCATTTCGCAAGAATATTCATTTTACCTTACCTGCCAAAATGATAATTCCTAGAACTTTCCCCAAAATTTCCATTGCTGTCGTTACTAGAGCGCACGGGGGTTTTTTAGCCACAATCCCGAAACCCTTCGGGCTTCGGGACGAATTCTCTCCTGCCAGACCCCATTGCATTCCCCTTTGTCGAAGGCTCTGGAATTCCCGAATGCTTTCGGGACCCCGTGCATGATACGCACGCCGCCGGGGTCGTGACGAAAGCCACTAAGAATATTGTTGTGGCGTTAACCCCCCCCTGCGCTCGTGTTCCACTTCTCTATCCTGTTCTTTCACTGCGGTCATGCTGTTTGTTGGTTTTCTATGACTTAATTTTGGGGAATGTCCTGGATAATTCCCTATTGACAAATTAAAACAATTGTTTTAAACATCTGTTTAAATTATTTATCGTATTCAAAGCTTGCGAGGTACTGCCATGAACAGACACAAAATTAGTGTCAGTGAAACCCGGCAGCGGTTGCTGGTTTCTGCCGGAGAAGTGTTTGCCGAGCAGGGTTTTTATAACACCACGGTGCGGGATATTTGCCGGCGGGCCGGCGTTAACATTGCTGCGGTCAATTATTACTTTCACAGCAAGGAAGAGTTGTATGACGCGGTGTGTACCCATTCCCTCGATCTTGCCGTGAATAAATATTCGCCGACGCTGGGGATCACGGAAGGCACAGCAGCGCAGGAGCGGCTCCATACCTTTATTCGCTCATTATTATTCAGCATCCTCGAAAAAGGCCAGCCGTTCTGGCATGAAAAGCTGGTTACCCGGGAGATGAACAATCCGACCATGGCGCTTGACAGCATGGTCGAGACCACCATTAAACCACGGAATAAACTGCTGTCTTCCATTGTCAAAGACTTCCTCGGCAAAGGCGCGTCGGAAGAATTGATCCGCCAATGCTGCCTCAGCATCATTGGTCAATGCCTTCACTACCACTATGCCCAGCCGGTGATTCAACGCTTGTATCCCAAACAAAAATTTAGTGCTGAAGGGATTGAAACCATTGCTGACCATGTAACCCGATTTTCCTTATATGCACTGCAGCAGTTTAAGCCTCGGGGCAAGCAAATTATGGAATGTCGGGCCGACCATTCAATGGCCGCTATTCGCAGGGGAAAGAATAGCAGCAAACATTAAAGTACAAAATGCGCGTCAGGAGCGGGCGCTGGCACTCTATGAACAAACCGTGCTGACTTCGTTGGAAGACGTTGAAAATGCGCTTGTCGATTATGCAAACGAGCTGCTGCGCCGCCGCTCATTAGCTGCATCAGTAGACACCAATCTCCGGACCGTGACACTATCAAGTGAGCTGTATACACTCGGCCTGATAGATTTTCTGAACGTGTTTGATTCACAGCGCTCGCTTTACATTTCACAGTTTCAGCTCGTCCAGAGTGAACAAAACGTTGCATTGAATCTGGTGGCATTATATAAAGCACTTGGCGGCGGCTGGGAAGCTTATGCCGGGAGAGAGTGATGCTTCGCGCAAGATGAGAAACAGAAATTTGTTATATATTATATAGTATAGAGAGTGCTGCTTTTATAGTTAACCGCGGGGAAGGGAACTGATTATGAAATATCCAACCAAAAAGACTGCTGTCATATCGGCTGTGGTAGTCCTGTTTGTCATTGTGGCCGCATTGTTTCTGCGCGGCTCCGGGAACAAGGGTGTTGTGTACCGCACCACCCCGGTGAAGAAGGGTGATCTGCTTGCCACAATCAGCGCCACCGGCACTGTTGAGCCGGAAGAGGTGGTTGACGTGGGAGCGCAGGTCGCCGGGCAAATCAATTCCTT
Source organism: Pseudomonadota bacterium (assembly GCA_026388865.1). GTDB lineage: Bacteria > Desulfobacterota > WTBG01 > CAIYCZ01 > CAIYCZ01 > JAPLIX01. The sequence continues at coordinate 4,345 of JAPLIX010000034.1, forward strand.
CGGCACAGACAAAAACGGCAAAACCATAGACTACGGCTCGGTTGTGGAAGAAGGGACCATTCTCGCCCAGATTGATGATTCATTATACGCCGCCGATGTGGCCATGGCCAACGCCCAGCTGCTGCAGGCCAGGGCCGGCGTGCTGCGGACGGAGGCTGACCTCGGGCAGCTGAAGTCCAGGCTCAACCAGGCCAGGCGCGACTGGGATCGGGCGCAGAAACTGGGGCCGTCGGAGGCGCTGGCGCAGTCAAGCTATGACGCGTATAAGTCCGGCTATGAAATCGCGCAGGCTAATGTGGCGGTCGGCGAGGCGGCGATTGTTCAGTCAAGAGATGCCGTTGCCCAGGCCCAGGCAACACTGCAGCGGGGCCAGCGAAACTTGAGCTACTGCACCATCAAGTCCCCGGTCAAAGGCGTCATCATCGATCGCCGCGTGAACATCGGCCAGACGGTCGTTTCCAGCCTCAATGCCCCCAGCCTTTTTTTAATTGCCAAGGACTTAAAGCGCATGCAGGTCTGGGTATCGGTGAATGAGGCTGATGTGGGCAATATCCATCAGGGCCAGCCGGTGAGCTTTACGGTTGATGCCTATCCGGGGCAAATCTTCCGCGGCGAGGTCGGCAAAATCCGGCTGAATGCCACTATGACGCAAAACGTGGTGACCTATACCGTGGAGGTTATAACCGACAATTCCAGCGGCAAACTGCTTCCTTATCTCACAGCTAACGCGCAGTTTGAATTGAGCCAGCACAACAATGTCCTGCTGGTGCCCAATGCTGCTCTGCGCTGGTCCCCTCTGCCTGAGCAGGTGGAGCCGAAGATCCGTGCGATGTTTGACAGTTCAGCGCAGCACGAGGGTGGCATTGGAGGAAAACCCCAAACATCAGAACATGCTGCGAAACCCGCAGCTAAAAGCAGCCAGGGTCTCATGTGGACCCAGGACGGGCGCTATGTGCGGCCGGTCAGGGTGAGCATCGGACTGAGCGACGGCACCATGACCGAGGTGCAGGGCGATGAGGTGAAGGAAGGGATGGAAGTTATTATTGGCGAGCAGCGCCAGGGTGCGGCCGACAGCGGCACCACCAACCCCTTTGCGCCGCAGATGATGAAGCAACGCCGCTAACAGGAACGGCAGTAACCGGCGCATTGCCCGGCGATTGCACCGCCGGCAGTGCCGGATAATGGAGTAGACTATGGAGCTGATGGAACTGCGAAACATTTACAAAACCTATCATATCGGGGAGCTGGATGTCCCGGTACTGAAAGGGGTTTCGCTATCGATTGAAAAAGGAGAGCTGGTGTCATTAATGGGCGCCTCGGGCTCAGGAAAAAGCACGCTCATGAACATCCTTGGCTGCCTGGACCACCCGACATCCGGGCAATACTTTCTGGACGGGATTGAGGTGTCCGGCATGTCCTCCGATGAGCGCGCCCTGCTGCGCAATCACAAGATCGGTTTTGTCTTCCAGAACTTCAACCTGCTGCCGCGCATCAGCGCCCTGGA
>JAPLIX010000092.1 GCA_026388865.1 Pseudomonadota bacterium
ACTATCGATAGAGTATTGCTAAAATTGCAGCCGCCACGGCTCGCAACAAACGCTGCAGGAGGCTGATCACCGCAGGCGACCTTGCAGCGAGGAAAACTGCATAGCGGCGCAGGGTGCCGAAGACTGAAGACAGTCCCGGATAAAATTCACCGGCTTAGCAGGTGCGGTCCTACTCGACTTTTTGGTGAAGAGTTGATACACTGCAGCCTTAAAGCGCTGTTTCGTGCGCCTTGCTATATAAATAAAGTAAAAAGGTCTTCAACCCCATGAAGGTTAGACAGAGATTTTTCAAACTGTCCATTGCGGCGGCAGCGGCGATCTGGATTTTTTTATCCTTCTCCATCCTGACGGAAGTGATTGAGAGCAGGAAAAATACGATTGCCGCGCGACCGACCGGCTATATACAGGAAACTATAAAGGAAAAGCTCACGAGCGGGGAGATACTTGTTTCTGAGCCTGTTATCATCCCGAAAGTTTTCGGGCTCATGCTGCTTGATACCGCGGTGTTCTGGGGGGTTTTCCTGGCAGGCTTTCTTGGCGTAAGCTTCGCGGTGAGGAAACTTAAAGCCTTTCAGGGGGATCGTTAGTTGAGCCGGTTTATCGGAGAGGGAGGAGCGTGCTGAAAAACAAGCGGACATGGTATACTATGCGTAAGAGCGCAATGAAACGGGTATGGCTCAGTTCAGTTCTGCTGCTCGCAGTATATTATGCTTTTGTACCGTACGGTCATGCCGGCCCCACGGCGCCTGCTCCTGGAACGGCCGCACCGGAAACGCTGCATAAGCCCCTTATTGTCTACTATTCGCTGACCGGGACGACGAAAACCATAGCGACAGAGCTTGCCAGCGCCCTCTCCTGCGAAACAGAGCAAATAGTTTCCAAAAAATACCGGCAGTACCTGTGGAAGATAACCTGTGTGAACGATCAGCTGTTTGACCGTGACGATGACCTTGCCCCGGTTACAACGGACCTGACAAAATATAATCAGCTCATCATCGCCTCGCCGGTGTGGATCCATACTATTTCTTCACCCATGAGGACGTTAATTAAATATAACGGATTTAAAAACAAGAAAGTCTGGCTGGTGCTTACCAACCAGGGCAATTACGGGGCTGCAGATGAAACGAGTATTATAAAATTTCTGAATGACTGGGGCATAACCGTAAAAGGGTGCTACAGCATCTGTACCACCGGGAAGACCGTGCAGGAGCTGCACCAGCACGCCCGTTTGATCGCTCAGGATATTGCCAAAGCACGGAATCAGAATAAGGATTAACCGCAGGGAGGAGCCCATGTTTGATGCAACACGCTGCAACGACTGCGGAGACTGTTTTGTGCAGTGCCAGTACATCGATTACTCGCAGGACAAAGCTGTCAGTGAAATTAAAGCGCTGAAGCAGGGAATGCCCGCAGATATCCTGCGTGACTGTATAACCTGTGTTGCATGCAATGAATACTGTCCGTCCGGCGCAAAGCCGTTTGATCTGATATGCGCCCGGCAGGAAGAGACAGGCATCAGGTTTGTTGACGTGGCGGTGGCTGACTTCATTGATGAAACGCTGACCATCGTGCCCAATGAGATTATAGAAGGCGACCCGGAAAAGCCCGCGCTATCGCTCTGTGTTATGGGTCATGCCTATCCTCCTGATATGACTGACAGCGCGCTGTTCCGGGGGCTGACGCTGGTGCGGGGAAGCGATTATTATTCGCGGATCGTGCATCTGCATAATGGTCTTGAAAGCAGGGTTAAGGAACACGCGCGGCAGTTCATAGATAATTTCGCCCGGCTCAACAAGAAGGAAGTGGTGTTTGTGCATGATGACTGCTACACCCTGGCCGCAATAAAGGCCCCTGAATACGGCATAGCAGTACCGTTCCGGCCGGTCCATATTTTTGAATACATGGTGCGGTATCTGAAAGAGCACACTGACAGAATCGTGCCGCTCAATAAAAAGATCGCCTACCAGCGGCCGTGCATATCCCGCTATGCACCTGAAAAAGAGCGCTACGTGGATGAATTTTTCCAGCTCATTGGCGCGGAGCGGGTAAAGAGGAAGCACGACCGCCGCGACGCCCTGTGCTGCGCGTTCGGGCTGCTTGAGATAAATCCTGAAAAGGGCACCGATATACTTGAGCGCAACATCGGCGATGCTCAAGCGCACGGGGCTGATGCCATGACATTTTTGTGTCCCGGCTGTTACTGGCTGATGAGCGGGCAGTGCGAAGACCGCGGCCTTGCCTCGATGTTTGTCATCGACCTGTGCCGCATGGCGCTGGGTGAGCTGCCGTTTTCCTCGCGGCCTTGGAATGGGAGCCAGTACTGATTGATGGAGTGCGCAAAACATCCCGGCAGGCCGGCAATCGCGATTTGCGAGAAAAACCAGATTGGATTCTGCCGCGAGTGCTGCGAATGTGAGCCTGAAGAAGCGTGCTGCGGATGCCTCGATCCTGCGCTGTACTGCAAATTCAGAACGCAGTGCGTGATCCGGGAGCTGGCACGGGAGAGAAGGAAGGGTAACCGCACGTAGTGTATCGTGCCGCAGGGTTTTCACGTATGAACGGGAGGAAAAACATGAACAAAAAGGTACTTATCATCGGCGGGGTGGCTGCTGGCTGCAAGGCTGCAGCCCGCAGCAAACGTCTGGATGCAGAAGCTGAAGTAACCATTCTTGAAAAAGGCGGCATCGTCTCCTACGGGGGCTGCGGACTGCCGTATTTCATCTCAGATGTAATTAAAGATGAGAAAGAATTGATGAGCACGGCCATCGGCGTTGTCCGTGATGCCAGTTATTTTAAAAATGTCAAGGGAGTCACCGTCCATATCAATACCTGCGCGGAAGAAATCGATCGACAGAAGAAGGTGGTGAAGGCGGTACACGTGGCAACCGGAGAACGAAAAGAATTTCCCTATGACAAACTGATTCTTGCGGTCGGGGGAGAACCGGTCATCCCGCCCATCGAAGGGGTGCAGCTTAGGGGAATCTATACGCTGCGGACCATAGAAGATGGTTTTAAAATAAAGACGCGCGTCGCCGAAAAATCTGTCAGAAAAGCCGTGATTGTCGGCTCTGGTCTCATCGGCATGGAGATGGCTGAAGCATTTTACCACCGTGGCATAGATGTGACAGTAGTGGAAATGCTTGACTGGATTTACCCTGCTGTCCTTGATAAGGACATGGGGCTTTTGGCAGCCCGATACGTGAGCCAGAAAGGGATACATGTTTACACCGGGGAGAAAGTGCTTCGATGCGAGGGAAGCAAAGACGGGTTGATACAGCGCGTCATTACTGATAAGCGCGAACTAAAAAGCAGGGCTTGCCATCGGGGTGACCCGGGCCATTCAGGTGAATGAATATTTGCAGACCAGCGACCCTGATATCTATGCCGGGGGAGACTGCGTTGAAAATACGCATCGTATTAACGGGAAAAAGATGTATGCGCCGCTTGGCTCAACTGCCAACAAGCACGGCAGGTATATTGCGGACCACATCGCCGGCCGCGGGACTCCGTTTCCCGGGGTGCTGGGGACGGCGATCTGCAAAGTGCTTGACTATACCATTGCCAGAACCGGCCTGTCTGAGAACGAAGCTAAAGCCTCAGGCTTTGATATAGAAACCGTTATCTGCCCCGGGCCTGACCGTCCACACTATTATCCGGGCAAGGCCAACATTATTATCAAGCTTATCGCAGATAAAAAGAGCGGCAGGCTTCTGGGCAGCCAGATAATCGGCCCCGGCGACGCTGCCAAGCGCATTGAAATCGCCGTAACCGCCATAAGCTCGCAGGCAACAATACAGGATGTCGCTGCTTTTGATCTGGCCTATGCTCCTCCCTATTCAGCAGCGATGGATAATATGATAACAGCAGCGCATGTTATGTTAAATAAATTCAGCGGAATCGCGAAAGCGGTTTCCCCTCTTGCCGTTAAGGGAAAAATGGATCGCAACGAGGATTTCATTCTGCTTGACGTGCGCAGCCCGAAAGAATATGAGGCCCTGCGCATCGACCACCCCGCGGTAACGCTTATGCCGCTGGGCAGGCTGCGGGAGGAATGCCAGAAGCTGCCAAGGGAGAAGGAGATTATTGCCTTTTGTCAGGTCAGCCTCAGGGGCTATGAAGCCCAGCGCATCCTTGAGGACCAGGGGTTCACCCGCGTATCATTTATGGATGGGGGCATAATGGCTTGGCCGTTTAGCACCATAGGAAACACGTGATACCCATTTAACTGATGACTATCAAAGCGTTTTAACAGGAGGTAAACACAACATGCCGATTTATGAATATCAATGCAAAGCCTGCGGTGCAGTGTCAGAAATTATCACCAATGTCAGCGCTCACAGTGATTCTCTCTCCTGTAAATCATGCGGCAGCACTGAGCTGGATAAATTGCTGTCAGCAGCGTCGCTGCCAACACTTCCCGCGCGTCCTGTTGGAAAAACCTGCTGCGGCCGGGATGAGCAGTGCGGCAGCCCGCCGGACGGCAAAAGCTGCTGCTCGCGGTAACCATAAGGCCCGCAGGGTGTGATGAGAAATATGAGCAAAGAACCAAACCTAAAGGACAGCGATTGCACAGGGGATCGTATGAGTGCCGGCGTTAATGACTGGAAGGAACTATATTCAGGGGAACCGGAAGCGGAAGAGGAGTTTGTCATTCCCGAGGGACCGCTGCTTTTTTATAACGAGCTGGTCATAGATCATTTTACCAACCCGCGGAACGTCGGCGAGATGGATGACGCGGACGGATATGCACTTATTGGTGACCCGTCGTGCGGCGACCAGATGAAGCTCTGGATTAAGATCCGTGAGGGAAGGATTGCCGAGATTAAATTCAAATCATTCGGTTGCCCGGGAGCTATTGCAACCAGCAGCATGTGTACGGTGATGGCCGCGGGTAAAACAGTAGAAGAGGCGAAACAACTGACTGATGATGATATTATTGCGGAGCTTGAGGGTATACCGGAACAGAAGCAGCATTGCTCTCTTTTGGGCGTGAACGCATTGCAGGAAGCACTGCGCGACTACGAGCGGAAGCAGGGCGGGGGAGACAGCCGGTAGCCCCATGATGTATCTTGATCACAACGCCACGACGCCGCTTCGCCCGGAAGTTCTCGAGGCCATGCTGCCCTATCTGGGGAAGCATTTTGGTAATGCCTCGAGCTACTATCGCCTGGGCCGGGAGGCTAAAAACGCCCTTGAACAGAGCAGGGCGGTAATTGCCCGTTGCATCGGCGCACAGCCCCCGGAGATTGTCTTTACCAGCGGGGGCACGGAGGCAGATAACCTGGCGCTCAGGGGGGCAGCCCATGCCCTCAGGGAAAAGGGCGACCATATCATAACCTCAGCAATTGAGCACCACGCAGTGCTGCGCACCTGCGAGGACCTGCAGCGGGACGGCTTCACCATAACCCGTGTTCCGGTTGACGGCACCGGCCGGGTCAACCCGGACGATATGAAAAGGCAGATCAGCGGAAAGACCATTTTGATCAGCCTGATGCAGGTGAACAATGAAACAGGCGTAATCCAGCCGGTAGATGAAGTTGGGAAGATTGCACAGGAGGCAGGCATCATTTTTCATACCGATGCGGTTCAGGCAGCCGGCAAGCTGCCGATCGACGTTACCCGGCACAGCGTTAACCTGCTTTCGTTATCCGCCCATAAGCTGTACGGGCCGAAGGGAATCGGCGCGCTCTATGTGCGCCGGGGGACTCCTCTGCGGCCGGCCATCACCGGGGGACATCATGAGCATAATCTGAGGGCCGGCACAGAAAATATTCCTGCCATCGCAGGGTTTGCCAAAGCCCTGTCCTTAGCATCAGAGCAAATGGAAACAACCGTGCACAGAATCGCTGTCCTGCGTGAGCGCCTGGAGTCACAGGTGATGTTCAGGATTGCGGATGTGCAGATAAACGGCAGTGGTGCACCGCGCGTATCCAATACAAGCAATATGAGTTTTCTTTCAATAGATGGTGAATCTATTCTACTGCATCTTGACCTGAGGGGAATCTGCGCATCTACAGGGTCTGCCTGTACCACGGGAACACCGGAGCCGTCTCATGTGCTCACGGCGATGGGAGTGCCTGCCAGCAGTGCTCAGGGGTCAATACGTTTTTCTCTGGGCAAGGACAACACGGAGCAGGAAATCGATATGGTTGTGGACGCTCTGGCGGAAATAACTTCTCAGCTGAGGGCAATTACCAGCCTCAAAGCCGTGTAACAGTTTTTTAAACGCACGCTGCCGCATATTTTTTACATGAAGACCAGAATTACCATACTGTGTGAAAATACCGCAATCCCCGCACGGGGTATTCTCGGAGAGCACGGCTTTGCCGCACTTATAGAAACCACGGCGGGGCGTTATCTCTTTGATACCGGACAGGGCAACACCCTGCTGCATAACGCGGCAGCCCTGGGCTTGGACCTCGCGCGCCTCGATAAAATCATGCTGAGCCATGGCCACTTTGACCATACCGGCGGGCTTGCTCAGGTGCTCGGCCGTACCGGGCCGATTGACGTGCACGCCCACCCGGATATTTTTTTAAAACGATTTGCGCTGATCAAGGCCCGGCGCACAAACACGCTCAAACCGATACACAACCCTGCGTCTGCCGCGAAGCTTAAACGCCTCGGCGCCCGCCTGGTTTTTAACACCGCGTTTACGCAGATTGACCGCAATCTCTATCTAACCGGCGAGGTTCCGAGGTCTTCTGTTTTTGAAAAGCCGGATTCACGGCTCGTCATTAAAAAAGCGGGAAAGATTGTTCCTGATCCTCTCAAAGACGACCAGTCCGCCATACTGAAAACTAAAAAGGGGCTCGTGGTCATCTTCGGCTGCGCCCATGCAGGCATGATTAACACGCTGCAGCATATCAGGCGGTATCTGTTGGATGAGAAAATGTATATGATTCTTGGCGGCACGCATCTCGGGTTTTCAAGTGATGCGCAGGTGGCTGCAAGCATTGACTGCCTCAGGAACTTCGCTTTTGAAAAGATCGGCGTCTCCCACTGCACCGGCGCTAAAGCATCGCTTCAGCTAATGAGGGCCTTCAGGGAAAAGTTCTTTATTGCCAATGCGGGGAGTGTTATAGAAATATAAAAGCCGGGATTTTAACTCTACATTGCAGACTTGTAAAAAACATATAAATCTTCCATTTTTAGAAAAAATCTGTTGTTTCTTTATTCATATAGCGATATAGTTATGGTGCATTATATTCTATACAGTAGAGAAAACGGATGCCAAACAATATCAAAGACGCCTATACAGGCGGTATAGGTACAACCAATCGCAAACTCCTCGATCTTTTAAACCGTCGCTTAAAAGGGCCATTCACCCCTAAAGAAGCTGCCGGGATTCTTTCTCTTCAGCCAAAAAGAACTCTCCGTTTGCTGTCATATCTTGCAGCCCGGGGATGGTTGAACCGTGTTCGGCAGGGACTTTACATAACCGTTCCCCTTGGAACCCTTAATCCTTCCCAGCGCATGGAAGACCCCTGGATAATTGCCATGAGCATTTTCCCTCCCTGCTATATCGGCGGCTGGAGCGCATGTGAGCACTGGGGATTTACCGAGCAGATTTTCAATGATAGTCTGGTCATAACCACAAAAAAACAGCGTCGTCGAAAAGTGCAGCTACACAGCAGCACCTATGTTGTACGGTGGGTGCCTGAGTATGCGTTCTTTGGAACACAGACTCTATGGCGCGAGCAGACCAAAATACTCATTTCAGACCCTTCAAAAACCATTGTCGATCTTGTGAGCGATCCGTACCTGGGCGGGGGCATTCGGCATACTGCTGAAATCATAAAAGAATATTTCAGCAGCGAACACCGCAATGACACGGCGCTTCTTTCCTATATGGAAAAGCAGAGAAACGGCGCAGCATATAAGCGTCTCGGATATATTATCGAATGTTTAAAAATAGGGGCGCCTTCTGTTGTTGATACATGCTTAACAAAAATAAGCACTGGCTATTCTCTTCTTGATCCGGCAATAAAAGAAGGCGGCAGATATCTGCGACGCTGGAATTTGAAAGTAAATGCAACAGTCAAAGGCGGGGAAATATCTTGATTGCACATGATGACATAAGAGAGCTTGTTGCTGAATGGAGGCTGCGCGAAGATGTTATTGAGAAAGATTACGTCATAGGTTGGCTTTTGTGGGGTATTGGTTCACAGCCGGAGATCAGAAACGCATGGACTTTTAAAGGCGGCACGTGCCTTAAAAAATGTTTCATAGAAACATGGCGCTTTTCAGAAGACCTTGATTTTACCGTGCTGCCTGGCGGCCCCATGAATGTTGATGCCCTGACCGAGATTTTTAAGGATGTTTTAAACCGTGTGCATTCGGAGTCCGGTATTGACTTTTCGGTGAAGCAACCTGTTTTCAAAGAGAGTCAAAGCCATGATTATACAGGCGGCAGTATCTATTATCGGGGGCCTCGCAAACATCCGCAGCCTGCACGGATAAAACTTGATCTGCTCGGCAGTGAAAAACTCGTAAAGCCTCCCGTATTTCGCCAGATTTTTAATCCGTACACGGAATATGAAAAAAATGGCTATCCGCAAGCCGGAGATGTGCTCTGTTATTCATTTGAGGAGGTTTTTGCTGAAAAGATAAGGGCTATGGGCGAGCGCTGCAGGCCCCGAGACCTTTACGATATTGTTAATCTCTTTCGCAACCGTAATGATATTGAAACTGATGCTGACACTATTTATCAAGTGCTTTGCGAAAAGTGTAAAAACAAAAACCTCCCTGTAACAACTTTCCACAGCATAGATGCATCAATATATAAACAGGAATTGATTGCAGAATGGGAAAATATGCTCAGGCATCAATTGCCCCTCCTGCCGGATTTTAAGAGTTTCTGGGATGATTTGCCGGGTCTTTTCCGCTGGCTTGAAAATCAGACTCCTCTTGTCCGTCTGGCAAGCATTCCTCGAGACAGCGGGGAGCAGGTTACCACCTGGGCTCCTCCCCGCACGCTTGGTGTCTGGGGTGCCGGATATTCGCTTGAAACGATTCGTTTTGCAGCATTCAATCATCTTTGTGTTGATATTTCATATTTAAAGCAGGGGCATGAGTACAAACAATACCGAATTGAGCCGTACTCCCTTTACAAAACCCAGGAGGGCAATACAATTCTCAGAGCCGTGAGGGTAGATAATGGAGAACCACGATCCTTCAGAATAGACCGGATACGAAAAGCTACTGTAACCAATGTGACATTTGCTCCACGTTTTCAGATTGATATGTATGCAAAAGGGCCATCGAGTTCTTTTCAAAAGCCATCAAAGCGCAACCTGCCAAAAACTATCGGTCATATCCCCAAGGTTCAAAGACCTGTTTCGTTTGGCATAAAAACAAAAAGTACTTTTTCAACCGGCATCACTTATGTTTATGAATGCCCATTCTGTCATAAAAAATTTAGAAGAAGTTCTATGGATTCAAAGCTGAACACTCACAAAGGGGCATACGGCATGAATTGCCCCGGACTTATGGGGATTTTGGTAAAGACAA
>JAPLIX010000584.1:0-2104 GCA_026388865.1 Pseudomonadota bacterium
ATGGCAGATCTCCGCTTAACACCCAGTGAATAGCGTGCTGGACCAGCTCAGCGGAGCTTTTGAGATTGAGCTTCTCTTTAATGTTTGCCCGGTAGGCTTCAACGGTTTTAATGCTGACATGCAGCTGGTCCGAGACCTGACGGGTGCTGAGTCCGCTGCCAAGCAGTTTAAACACCTGCAGTTCGCGGTCGCTGAGCAGCTCAACCGGCGATGAAAGCAGATCGCGGCTGCTGTAGATTAATTTGTTGAGCATTTTACCGCCCATGGCATCGCTGACGTAAATATTTCCCTGCAGCACCCGGCGGATGGCAATAATGACCTTTTCCGGCGCCTCCTGTTTCATAATATAACCTCTGGCGCCGGCGCGGGACGCGCGCTCCGCGTACAGAGACTCATCGTGCACGGACAGGACCAGGATGGGGAGGTCAGGATGCTGCAATTTTATATTTTTAATGAGCTCGATGCCGCTGTCGTAACCGAGCGAGAGATCAATGACGGCGATAGCGGGCTTTAATGCCCGGATGGCAGGCAGAACTGAAGGTGCGTTTTCAGCCTCACCACACACGGTCAGGTCAAGCTCCTGGTCAATCAGAAGCTTGAGCCCCTGACGGACGATAGGGTGATCGTCCACGATAAATACCCGCGACCGGATTCTGTTTGTATCCTGCCGGATTGCAGCTGTCATTTTTTTACCCTTCCATCGCAGCAGTTTTCTGCAACGCACAGTTTACGACGGTCCCGCCGCCGGTCCGCGCTTCAACAGACAGTGATGCTCCGATCATCCTGGCCCGGTAGCTCATAATGTGCAGCCCCATGCCTTTACCGCGGTCAGGGGGTAGCGCTAATCCCACGCCATCATCATCAATAGTGAGAACGGTTCTTTCATGGTTTGAAGCAAGAGAAATGATGATCGTGCGCGCCTGGCCGTGTTTAACCGCGTTATTGACCGCTTCCTGGGCAATGCGGAACAGGTGCGTCGCGGTGGTAGTGCTGGAGATCACCACCGAACCGTCCCCGTGAAACAGGCAGGAGATGTTGAACAGGCGGGCAACCGTATCGGCAAGCTCGCGCAGGGACAGCAGGAGGCCGTCTTCCCCCAGCGCAACCGGTGAAAGCCCGCGTGCCAGGCCCCTGGTCATTTCTATCGCCTGATTCATAAGCCGCGTGATTTCCTTGGCGTGTACGGTTTCATCAGAAGTTTTCGCCGCCAGCTTCTGCTCCAGAACCTTGCTCAAAAAGGCGATTCCGGTAAGGTGCTGGGAAAGCCCGTCATGGATGTCCTGACCGATTCTGATCTGCTCACGCCCGCTTATTTCAATTATCTCCTGTATCAGCCGGCGGTTGACCGTTGTGTCGTGGATAACCGCCATGATTCCGCTTATCGCGCCGGATTCGTCGCGAAGCGGCGCCGAGGAAATGGTCAGTTCAATCGGGGCACCGTCCCTCTTATTACAGCGAATTTCAAAATCAGTAAAGATATTTCCCTGGATGACCCGGTCAATCATGCTCTGAACGTCACGCTGTTTATCCGGCGGAACAAACGGCAGCGGCCTGCCCAGCACTTCTTCCGCCTTCCAGCCGAACATGCGCTCTGCCGCCGGGTTCCACATCTTGACCGTCTGGCCGGCGGCAATGGAAACAATGGCCAGGGGCGAAGCTTCAATAAGAGCCATGAGCGCCTCGTTTGATTCACGCAGGGCTTCTTCGGCGCGTTTTCGCTCGCTCACCTCCCGCACCAGATCACTCTTCTGCTGGAAAAAGGTAACGATCATCCGGGCAAGATTGCCGAATTCATTGCGCTTTTTTTCAAGGCTGTGAATGATTTGCGGGTCCTCTGTTTTCAGGCTTCTGGATATCATCGCGAGCGGCATGTTCACCCAGCGCAGCAGAAAATAGAAAATAGCAATTATAATCGCGGAGGCAAACACCGCAAAGAGCCCCATCTGCCCCGTGGTCATGAGGTTGAATTCTTTCAACATCGGGGACTCGCTTTTCACGGAGACCAGCAGCAGGGGATTTTGATTCCAGCCATAAAAAATGCGGGAAAAGCTAAACGTGCCGGGCCGGTAATTGTAGGTGTAATTGCTCTCAAAGCCCTCTTCAA
>JAPLIX010000584.1:2194-5256 GCA_026388865.1 Pseudomonadota bacterium
CCACAGCCGCCCCGCCACCAGAAAACCGCACGGCGCGGTTTCCCTCTGCCGGTCGCCTGCCGGCTGAACCGGCGCGGTCTGTATTTCCATGATGCCGCAGGGGGTATTGATAAAAAAATGAGAGAAATAATGTGATGTGAACTGACGTGAATTAAAGAAGTAAGGCAGGTCTATATTCGGTATGTTCCCTTCATCAAGGGCATGGGTGAAATAAACGGGGGAAAACCCGGCATCAAAAATCCACACTGCCTGGACATTAAAACCCGGCAGGAATGGGTCAATATTTTTGCGCCCCCAGTCATTATTGCCGCCGGCAATAAAGGAGACCATTTCATCACTGTTGCTGAAATCATAGACAAACAGTTCAAGTGATGAGGTTTCCAACTTCAGAAACTTGTCGAACAGGGTGTTTTTTTCAAGCACGCGTGTCCGGATGATTATCTCTTCGCGGCTGCGCTGAGAATAACGCATCAGCATAAAAGCGGAAAGAAACAGGATGGTAATTAAAGACAGCAGCAGAATGATTTTAGTCTGTACTTTCACGGCGCATTCAAGATGGCAGGTTTATATGTACCACGTATACCACAGAAGGCACTGTTCAGTAATATTTAAATTTCAAGACAGGATGGAAGCGAAGAAGTAATCAGGGTGAGATGGTCAGCTGTGACTGAGAAGTCTGATAAGATAATAAACTGAGCCGGTCCCGTTTTCAATGAGATGGGCAATGACCGGCGTCAGCAGCGAGCCGCTCCACAGATAGCCCAGGGCAAAAAAGATGCCCATGAAAAAAAGCAGCACGGAGTTTTGCAGCGGGAAAAAGTGGTAGAGAGTGAAGATGAGCGACTGCAGGATGAGTGAAACCGCGATACCAAAACGGTTTGACAGAACCGGCAGCAGCATGCCCCTGAAAATTATCTCTTCACCGAAAGCATTAAGCAGGGCCGCCGTGAGAAGGAGCGCAATCGCAATACCTGAACTGGTGTGGCCCAATGCACTGCCGCCGGTTGACACATACGGAGTGCCGAAAATAAGATGGGAATATTTCTGATAGAGACCGGCAAAGACCATCATCCCCGCGGCCAACACCACACCCTTCCACAGCGACTGCCACAGGCCGCCGTTCACCCAGCCAAGACAGGAACCGTTAAGCCCGGCCAGCGTCCCGATTAACAGGAGCGGAATAACGGTTTTGGATGAGATTACCAGAAAGCTGAGCAGGGCAGGGTAGAAGTCTCCGTGGGAAGCCAGCGTCGGATGGAAAGCCTTTTCAAGAAGCACCAGGATACTGACAGCGATGATAACCGCCAAAGTAATACCGGGGGCTTTTGCATACTGCTGGAAGAGATTCAGCATGTTACGGCGTTATCATCTGGTGGTCAAAATAAAAAAGTGAAAACTCGCGGCAGCTGCCAGGAGTTTTCACTGTGCTGTTGCATTAAGAACGGGATTAGCGCTTAATCAAGCCCGAACATTACCGTGCGGATATATTCCTGCTGTTTCTCAGGGCCAAGGAGCTTTTTGAACACGTCAACCGCCGGCCCGCCTTTCCCCAGAAGCGTTGAGACATAGAGCTCAAATCCGTCCCTGACCTTTTTGCTCTTTTCCGGGTCGAGCTTCTGAGCATTTTTTATTTTTTACCATCTCGATATAGGCGTTAAGATACGCCTGAAATATGGCAAGCAGCTTATCATCATCCTCGCTTTTGGCGTTGATATGAATGCTGACACCAGCAAGAAAATCCTTGTACCAGTCACGAACCGGGCCGGGCGCAAAATTTTTCAACTCAGCCGAAAACTTTCTCATCTTATCATAGCAGGCATTTTTGTTGGCGTCGTCAATGCGCGCCGGATCAATCACCTCCATGACATAGACCCGCTTGCCGCCCATGGCAATGATGTCGACTGACAGCATGGGCAGGTTATAGTCATAGCTGGGCCTGAGAAGGAGGGTGTACATCTTGATGAAGAGAAACATGGTGGCATCAATATTGTTGATGCGCGCCAGCCGGTCTGACTGCCGGCTGTCCACCTTGAACTGAAACATCTTGAGCGCTTTCCAGGGCGCGATGTATTGAAACTCGGCCTTGATCGGGTGCGGCTGCAGCGGAAAATTATTCGCCAGCGCCTCGCGCGCATAGTTGTCGTAGCGCGCATACATCCGATTTCCTGCGCTTCTGATCACCGACGTTATGATCACCACCAGTATGACCAGCAGCACGATGATGATGCCGAGATATTTAAGCATCTTTAAGAACATGAAAGTAAACCTCGCTGCTTTTTATACGCGCTGTATATGCAGTGCAGGCGCTTATTTCGCGTCTTCAATCTTCCTGCCGTCCGCCCAGAGGAGCTTTTCAGCCTTACTGATGTCTTCTTCCACGCCTTTTCTCGCATCCGGTTTGTCAAAAGAACGGAACGAGATATGAACGCTGCCCGGTGTCTCGGGAAATGTGGACGCAACGATATGCAGCGTCAGCTCTTTGCCGCCGTAATTTTTAATGGCATGATAATAAACATTGAAGAAGGTCTTGCGCTGCTCCTTCAGGGTGATGTTGTTCTGCTTTGCCCAGTCCTGAAGCATCTGCATGGTTGCATCCAGGGTGCTCTTAAGCTGTGAGCGGGTGTAATATACCCGGTCATTGGTTATATGCAAGGTATAGGGCTTTGGGGTGTATTTAACCTTGGTCGGGTCGGTGAGCGATGCGGGCTGGAGAGAATTCCAGAAGCCGCGGTATTTTTTTATTTCTGCTGCGGGAATCGGCGCAAGTCCGAGCATTTTGACGCGCACTTCATTGGCAAAGCATTCGACGCGCTCGGGAACCAGCGATTCCCAGACATCAAGGCCTTTCCAGGCAGCGCCTTCCTTGGCCAGTTTTTCCAGCATCCAGGTCATGAATGAATCCATGCCCTGCAGGGCCGGCAACACCTGACGTCCGCCGAACCCGGCAATGACGACGGGCTTGATATTCGGATGCTTCTCCTGAATTTCAAACAGATAGTTCCTGCCGGCAATAAGGTGCGGTGTGCCGCCGGGGGTTTTGAGGATCATGGTTTCATCATAAT
>JAPLIX010000286.1 GCA_026388865.1 Pseudomonadota bacterium
CATGCCGCCCAGCGCGCTGTTGAGCGGCACAAAAATTCGCTGCTCAAGCAGCGGCACTATCATCCCGGCACCCACGGTACCCACGATGAAATACGTGCCATAAATAATTATCCCCACCATAAACCATCCCCAGACCGGGTGTCTCGAAAGCGAGCCGATGATTTCTCCGGTCCGGTTCGGGGCATGATCTCGCGTCCTGACTACTGCACGCGAAATCCTCTCAGCCCAGCGAATGCGCTTCTCAAGAATGTGCCGCGGCAGCGGCTCCCGGAACCTGTGCCGGGCGTTCTCCGCGATTTCTCCTGCCTGCGCCGCGCGAGCGTCGCCGAAGGTTTCGCGCAGATAGCGCTCAATGGCCTGGTCCTGCTGGAGCAGCAGCAGCGCGACGGCCCTCGGCAAGGTTACCTCAGAGGGGAAACAGCGCGCGATTGCGCGCACCGCGTTCTCGACGCCTGCCACGTATTCAACTTTTTCCGGGGGTGTTACAGCCTGGGGAATTTTTTTCAGGAGCTGCTTTATGCCATGTCCCTCGCTGGCAACGGTTTCCACGACCGGCACGCCCAGCAGCTGCTCCAGTTTCTCGCGGTTCAGGTGAATGCCTTTCAGCTGTGACTCATCGATCATGTTCAGGCACACGATTACCGGGACGCCGAGCTCAAAGATCTGGGACGCGAGTATCAGGGAGCGCTGGAGGTTGTTGGTATCAAGACAAAGAATGATCAGTTCCGGGTGCTCCTGCAGGAGAATCTCCCTGGTTACCATGCCGTCTTCTGACAGCATATCAAGCGCGAGTATCCCCGGGGTATCGATAATTTCCAAGGTATCCCCGGCGATGGCAATGTCGGCACGCGCCACGGTTATGGTGGTGTAGGGAAAGTTTGCAACCAGCGAGTATGCTTTGGTGAGCTGGTTAAAAAGCGTGCTTTTCCCGACATTCGGATTGCCGACAATGGCAACTTTTTTTTTGTGCTGGGCTGTATTGCTGCGTGACACTGTTTTATCCCGTTACCTTGACTGCTGCATCATTGCTCTCAATTAACCAGATTAGTTATGATGAGTCAATATGATTTGGCCGTCCGCGGGTAAAAGGTTTTTTCTTTTTGCAGGAGCGGGCGAAATATGGTACTTTCTAAAACCTCTCTGCGCATACCGGTCGTAGATCTTTTCCCGCACGGAAGGCTATTGCATGAAACTGACAATCGCCAGGAAGCTGCTTGCAGCCTACCTGCTCATGGCGCTTCTGACCATCCTGGTTGGCTCCTATGCACTGTTCAGCCTGCAGCATTTGAATGAGCTTGCCTATACTATTCTTAAGAAGGATTTTCTTATTATCTATCACGGCCGGCAGATGCTTGATAACCTTCTGGCCCAGGAGCGCAGCGAAAAGAAATTCATTATCCTGAAGGACCCCGCCCTTGCAGAGATCTACCGGGCGCGAAGCTCTGCCGTCAAAGAGGGCATTACAAAGCTGCAGAAAGTCAGCGACCCGGCGGTGGAAAAGCTCCTGTCCCGGATCAGGGTGCTGCATGAGGAAGGTGACCTGTTGTTTCAGCGTGAGACCGAGCTTATAAACGCGCAGCAGGCAGACGAGGCGGCACGGCTTTCGGAAGGCAGCGTCAGGGAAAAGACCGAACAGCTGGCCGCATTGATGCGCGATATGCAGAAACAGGCTGAAAACGATGTTGACCAGAAGATGAATCTTATCAGGAGCCGCGGCACTAACGCCGCAACCGTTACTACCGTGCTGTTTCTTATCA
>JAPLIX010000134.1 GCA_026388865.1 Pseudomonadota bacterium
AAATATGGCGGTACAATACAGCTTGGTGAATGGGATACTGACCGGAGTCAGGATATCAAGGAGATGCTTAAAAAAGACGTTCAGCTTGAACAGGAGGCGAAAAAGAGGTACTCATCACAGATAGAGCAGTTCAGGGACTATGCTGAAGTACGAACGCTTCTTGAAAGCGTGCTTGCGGATGAGGAAGACCATGAAATAGAATTCACCAGATATCTAGCAGACTGTTGAAAATATCTGGAACTCAATGTAGGAGCGGCCTGCGGCCGCGATTTATTCGCACATGAATGTGCTCCTACGATTCTATAAACCGGCTGTGCCGGTAGCGGCCTGTGGCCACTATTCGCTTTTATCTTTATGAGTTCCTGAGTTTTGGATTCAATTTATTTGCTTACTCCGAGTAGGGATAGCTTTTATCATATTTTAAGGTACCGTTCTTCTCATATGCTTTGGTGCTGACCTTCTGACCGTTTTTAAATACGTTCAGATACTGGACGGTTCCCCCGGTGTAGTAACGTTTTGAAGTCCCTTCAAGTATGCCCGCTTTATACTCCTCCTCGGAAAATATCTGGCCGCTCTCATAAAAAGTCCGCACCACGCCATCCTTTTTACCGTCCTTATACGTTGCTTCATAGCTTACCTGGCCTTTTGGATTAAAATCTCGCGCCAATCCTTCCGGCCTGCCATTTACATAGTTCTCTTGCCTGCTTAACGTGCCATCTGTATAATAATCTTTTTTAACGCCCTCTTTTTTACCATTCGCTTCATGCCACTCTGATTTTAATTTGCCATTCTTGTAATATTCTTTTTTCAGCTCGGCGGAAAATGCGGCTGCGCTATGTACGGAAAAAATCAGCAAAGCAACTAATGCAATTTTTTTTATAATCATGGCTTCCTCCTTGTGATTATTATGGTTTCATTTTCATAAAACTTTTGACAGTACCATTATGATAGTGTCCCCTTCTATTCCCTTCCATAGATATGGGTAAACTGCAGCAGCATATCTCCAGCTGCTGGATCAGGCTGTTCCGGCAGCAGACGCCATTCCCAGTTACCCTCGGCTGTTGACGGGCGGTTCATTCGTGCCTCTATTCCCAGTCCCAGAACATCCTGCATCGGAGTAATGACGGTATGGGCTACTGACCTCATTGACAGGCGGATAAGCTCTCGCGGCACGTCGGCACTTGGCAGCTCCCTTCCAATATAGCGGCACAAACGCTGCCTGTCATCAGAGGATGCTTCATGCTCAAACCATCCCCTGCTGGTATTATTATCATGTGTTCCGGTGTAGGCAATACAGTTTTGCACATAATTATGCGGCAGATAGGGATGCTCCGGCAAATCCTCACTGAATGCAAACTGCAGCACCCGCATCCCCGGAAAACCGAATTGCTGCATGACCTGCTTCACCTCAGGGGTAATGAGTCCCAGGTCCTCGGCTATAAGGTTCACACCCGGAAATTTCTTATTGAGGCTGGAAAAGAATTCTGCTGCGGGCGCTTCCACCCAGGCACCGCTCACCGCGGTTTCTGCCGTTGCAGGCACTTCCCAGTAGGCAACAAATCCCCGGAAATGGTCTATGCGCAGTGCATCAAACAGTTGCAGATTATGGGCGATACGCTGCAGCCACCATCTGAATTTTAATTTTTTGATCGCATCCCAGCAATAGACCGGATTGCCCCAGAGCTGCCCGGTCGGGCTGAAATAGTCAGGTGGTACACCCGCCACAAACTGCGGCTTCAGGTCATCTGTCAGCTTAAAAATATCGGTGTTGGTCCAGACATCAGCGCTGTCATAGCTTACATAGATAGGGATATCCCCGATAAGCGCTATTTCCCGTTCATTGCAATATTTTTTTAAATCAAGCCACTGTTGGTAAAAGAGGTATTGCAGGAATTTTTCCCGCTCTACTGAATCGCTAAAATCAGTATTTATTCTCTTAAGGCCTTTTGCCTGTCTTTCACGCAGACCCTTTTCCCACTGACCCCAGGCAATACCGGAGTGGTATTTTTTTATCACCACGAAAAGCGCATAATCATCCAGCCATTCCCGGTGTGCTACACAGAATTGCTCGTAAGCGCTTCTTTGGTTATCGGTTCTTTTAAAACGCTCGTAGGCAAGATCAAGGATTTGTTCTTTATACGGTCTGACTTCCGTGTAGT
>JAPLIX010000239.1 GCA_026388865.1 Pseudomonadota bacterium
CAGGTTACATGATAATACGCACCGGGATATTGGATTCGTAATGCTCGTGTCATGAATCCCTTCTATAATTCTTGGCTCCTATTGTCAAGTTAAAGATTTGACCCACAAGCCCCCTTCTCTCAGCATCAACACCCAGATAATCATGAACCAGCAGGTTGCGAAAACCTGTAATTTTGCGCCAGTTGATTTCAGGGTACTTTGCTTTCAGCGAGTCTGAAAGGCGTTGCGTTGATTCAGCCATGGTCTGAAGATTTCTCAGTATGGCATCCTGCAGGAGGAAAGAAGACAGGAAGGTTTGTTTTGACCGGTCGGGAAGGTATTGTTCAATACGCCCGATGCATTCGCTGATATGGATTAAATAGAGTCTATCTTCTTTCATAGCTGACGAGCTTCATTGATCACCTGGTCCCGGATATACCAGTGCAGCCCCTTCTCCGTCACAATATCCACCTCACATCCAAGCAGTGATTGAAGCTCATCCTGGAGTCCTCCCAGGTCAAAAAGACTGCGATCCGGTTCCAGCTCAACTAATAAATCAATATCACTTTCCGGCCCTTCTTCACTGCGGACTGCAGAGCCAAAAATGCGGACATTAAAAGCGCCGTATTTTGCGGCAAGGCGAAAAATATCTTCGCGTTTTTGTTCTAAGATGGCCTTAATATTCATACATGGTACTTTTTGATTTATCAGGAACAGAGGCCAGCCCGGCCCAGGGGAGGATGTATTATTATTTACAGTACTAAAATAGGTACTTATAAAAGTCAATGGAAATGATAATTGGGGAATATTCGATTGCGGATTGCAGAGTGCGGAATGTTTCATTAACCGCAGAGCACGCCGGGAACGCAGAGATAAAATTATCAATTCTCAGCGAACTCTGCCATTCGGCCCCGAGCCTTACGGCAACGAGCTCAAGGCCGAGTTGCTCATGGCCGAGGGGTGCTCTCGGCGGTGAAGAGCGCTTACTTTGTCCACTTTATCTTCTTCGTATCGTGGCACTCGTTGCAGTGGATGGGGGCCTTTTTTGAGGTCTCCTGGTCCCGCTCTTTCTGATGACAGTCGCGGCATAAGCTCATCTTGACGTCAAAAAAGCATATCGGGTCGCCTTCCACCGTATCTTTCTTCTTTTTGTGGCAGCTCCGGCAGGCATGGGTTTTTTCGCTGCCCTTATGGTGGCAGATAACACAGTTCTGTTTCAGCTCGTGCTGGTGCTTGCGGTGTTGAAAAAGAACAGGCCCGAGGTCAGCTTCAAAAGTTATGACCTCCGGGCCTGTTCTTATTTTAGCGGGTCTGCAAAAAAAACTGCAGCTGCAAAACAGGCAAATAATTAGTGCGCCGGTCAGCAGCTTTGTAATCATATATTCAGATCATTGAAAAAATAATTTTCCCAGGCTGATATATTATGGCCAGTACAGCACTTCCGCAGATGCTTTATTATAGCCTTTGGACACTTGCGGGGGCGGGCTGTATTGCGGCTTTTTGTAAAAATAAATGGGGTCTTCTTTTTTCAGCTTGAGACTGCTCAGGCCCTTTACCCGTGCGCCAAAAAGGCGGTAGGCCTCTATTTTCAGTGATGTAACGGCCTGCTCTTCACTCATGCCCGCGGGGGTTGCATCACGTACCGTTACTTTGCCAAGCACCTTAAAATTGCGGTTAAAGAGTTCATCAGAGGAAACAATAATAATTTTTTCAAGCGAGGGGATTGCGTCTCTGCCTTCTAACGATACCTGTTCACCTGCAGGAGCGGCTTCACCCGCTGCTGACATGGTCACAACCTCTGCAGATGCTTCACGATAGATGTTTGGTCCTGAAGAGAACAGCCCGGCCTTCTCCATATACTCAATTTTAGCGAGCCCCTGGGCAAGGGCGCCGTAGCGCTTGAAGGCCATTATTTTCAGCTCCCGCTGTGCCTGTTCACTGGTGAACCCCTTCTTGTCCGGGCTTGCAACCGTAATGCGGCCAAGGGATGCATACCTGCGCTGGCTGAGATCCTGCGCCGTTAAAATCTGGATGCCTGCCGGAGAGGTGCTCTCACCCTTAGATGGTTCCGGGGCTGTTGTGTCAGTCTGAACAGAGGCTGCTGGTGCTTCGCCGCCGGCTTTCTGCCCGGTATGGATAATTACGGGCGAGCGCAACTCGATGAATGAGCATCCCGCAATACATAATAATGCAATTACTACCGCCGCGCATCCGGCCTTGTTCATTTTTTTCTTCATGCAAGACCCCCTGTAAGACGTTTTTTCCTGGACACTGCTAACAACACTGGACGTATTATGTCTACACTTAACTCAAAAATAATTCAGAGTCAATTAAATATCATTTGTTAATCAATCAATGGCTTGCGATAAATAAAATAAATTAGTGGTAAATATCGTATAAATAATATTTCATTTTAGCCTTGAAAAATTCTTAAATAATGCTCCATAAACAACGAATGACTACTGTATATTTTTGCGCAATAAAATGCTTGACATTAAAAAATAATGATGGTTAATTTAAAATCGTACTCTGGCAACCAGAGGTTGGTGATGGCTATGAGAAATATTAATGGCTATTACTCCGGAGAAAAAGTTAATTTTGTGAATATGGTGCCGCTACTATATTATTAGCTACAGCAGCTAACTATATATATAGCGGCATTTTGTTTTTTTTCATGGGACAGCATCTTTCAATAACTCCAACAAGGATTCAAAAAATGCTTTTATTGCCAAAAAGGTTAAATTCGGGGCGGTGGCAAGCATCTGCATTATTGAAAAGGGAACATACAAGTATAAAGTTACGCGGCCTTCCCAAATGAAAGCCGCGGGGCAGAAGGGAGCAATCGAATCAGGCAAGGAATTCGAGGGAACAATAGTTGTAGAGTAAGAAACAGGGGATAAAAAACTTTTAACAAACAAAACAAAAAGGAGGACACTATGCTGAAGAAACAAAAACTGCTTGCAATGCTTTTTTGTTGCGCCCTGGTCTTCGGCGCGTTCACGGCAACTGCCGGTGCCCAGGAATTAGCCGGCACGACCTACCGGCTCTTCATGTATACCTTTGACGGCTTTGGCATCAACTCTGATTTGGTCTTTGATGGAAGCAATTTAATATTGACCGCTATTGGCAGCGGCGTTGGTTCATATTATGCCGCCGCGCCGGTTTTTGTGGGCACGTACCGCGCTCTCGGGGCTACGATCGGCACGGTCACCGGTGATATCTCCATGTATCTTGCAGGCGCGACCCTGGGTACCGGCGGCACCAGCATGCTTGGATTAGGGTTTGCAACGGTTAAAGGTGTGACTGACCCCATACCGTTCTGGTTCTCTGGGACATTAATAGCTACTGCTCAATAACTTGAACGAGCAACACAGGACATAATACGCTATAAAGCAAATTAACCAAAATAGAAAGGAGTACATGATGGGTAAAAAAATTCTTCTAACATTAATGCTTGGTCTCATGGTGTTTTCGTTCAGCACCGCAGTGCTTGCCCAGGAGGACAAGGAGGAAAGGCCCACCTGTAACCTCTCCTGGTCATTATATTCAAAGTATGTGTGGAGAGGGTATGAACTGAGTAAAGACAGCCTGGTGATGTTCCCCACCATTACCGTTTCCTACAAGGGATTCAGCATGAATATGTGGGGCGATTTTGATACCTCATATAAGGGGAACCCTGGTGAGCAGTCCACAAATAAATGGTGGGAAACAGACTGGATACTCACCTACAGCAACAGCTGGAAAAAACTGAACTACACCTTCGGCTGGATCTATTATGACATCGATCCTGCAACGTATCAGAGAGCCAGCCAGGAACTTTTTACTACCGTGGGATTAGATGTACTGCTGAAGCCATCCCTCAGCATATACCGGGAAATAGCACTGGGCGGAGAGCGCTGGTATATTAATTTAGGGGTGACGCATACGTTTCCCATTGTCAAAAGAGAAATCCTCGGGTATTGCGGAGAGCAGACCCTGGATGTGGGCGGACGGATCAGCTATCTGACGGTTAAACATGGGGCATCGAAACCGGGCGGCCTTGACTGGAACGGGATGCATGACGGCAATGTCTGGGCAGCCTACAACATTCCTTTAAACAGCTTTATGACCATCTCTCCATCCATTAACTATTCATTTCCTCTCGGCAATAAGGCACAAAAAGAGATCGGGCATGCGAGCTTTGATGCGGTTGAGGATTTTGCTAAAGGCAAAGCACACAGCGGCGGTAATTCGCAATTTGTGTATGGCGGCGTGACACTTAAAGTAGCGTTCTAACTCTTTCTTGGCACAAGGGACAAAGGCGTTATTCCTGTGGAGGCGAGGCCAACATAAGAATAACGCCTATCTATCTGTTGAAATGTGATCAATGAATTAACCAAAAACATTTTGTTTTGGAGGGCTAAGCGTATGAAACGATTTATTGCGATCACAGCGATGATTGCCCTCGGGGTTTTTGCTTTCAGCACGTACAGCAGTGCCATCGCCATTAAGGCGGTCAAGCCCGGAGAGGATGTATTTCAATATATCCAGCAGGTTAAGGGTTCTTTTGACCAGACACTGTATCAGCAGGTAATCGGTGCGGCAAATGCCTTTAAAGAGGGCGACCAGGCAATCGGCGTAGGCGCCGACGATAATGCCAGCAGGGAAAATGCCCGGAAGCTTTTGGCTAATACCAAAATCAAAGATATCACTGAGCATCCCCTGCTTAATGACAGCCTTTACAAATTTATAGCCCAGTCAGTTGATGCGGCCCAGTACGACAAAATAAAGGACTGGACCATGGGCCAGATGAAAACCTTTCTTCTGACCAAGCCTGAAGCTCAAATCAAGGCAGTCATGTTCGGCATGAACAGCGAGGTGGTTGGCTGCCTGCCCAAACTCATGAGCAACCAGGAGCTGATTGCCGTAGACAAGAAAATTTTCAATCCTCTGCCCGGCACCAAAATCGGGGCTAAGGGCTACCTGAGCGCCAGGATTCAGCCCAATTCCCCCACTGATGACCCGGAAGAAATTGTCTGGCAGACGTTTGATGGTTTCTCCTACGCGGTGGGCGATTTAGTAATCGGGACTAACCCGGTGGATGGGACAAAGGAAAATGTCATAAAGATCGAAGAGGCACTGAAGGATGTTGTTGAAACATTCAAGTTAAAGGGAATCATTCCCTGGTGCGTGCTGGCCCATGTGGACGTGCAGCGCGCTATTTTCAATGAAAAACCCGAGCTGGTTAATTTCATGTTCCAGAGCCTTGCGGGGACGGATTCGGCAAACAAAACATTCGACGTGACCGTGGACAAGATGATTGACCATGCAAAATCCCGCAAGGGGCAGAAATACGGGCTCTATTACGAGACCGGCCAGGGCTCTGA
This sequence comes from Pseudomonadota bacterium, assembly GCA_026388865.1. GTDB lineage: Bacteria > Desulfobacterota > WTBG01 > CAIYCZ01 > CAIYCZ01 > JAPLIX01. The sequence continues at coordinate 5,346 of JAPLIX010000239.1, forward strand.
CTTCACCAACGGTGCTGCCGATGGCGTGGACATGGTCGTGCTTGAGTCCCGCAAGTACGGGTTTGCCCGCGGATTGGAAAAGATCCTTGCCGAAGTCCAGCCAAACGGCGCTTACACCCATTTTAATGATGTCGCCGGCTTTATCGGGCCCGAGGTTTTCAGAACCAAAGAGCAGCTGGTCCGCTGCTGCCTTGAAGACATATTGATGGGGAAATTGCAGGGCCTTTCCTCTGGGCTTGATATATGCTCCACCCTGCACATGTCAGTAAGCCTTGATGACCTTGACTGGTGCATGGACCAGATTATGCCGGCAAACCCGGCCTATCTCATGGGCCTTCCCACCAAGAATGACCCCATGCTGAGCTATCTGACCACTTCTTATCAGGACCATGTGCGCCTGCGCAGCAAATTCGGGTTCAAGGTAAATGATGCCATGTGGGATTTCTTCAAGCGCATCCAGGTGATTGATAAGAACGGCAAGCCGACAAAGCATTTCGGGGACCCGATCTGGGTATATTATCAGTACTGCGTAGCCAAGGGCGACAAGCGTTCTGAACAGGAAATAACTGCTGAAGGTAAAAAGAAGTTTGATGATATCCATGACACCTGGCTGAAGACCGGCTACAAGGTTCCTCTTGCCGCCGGGCATGGCAAAAATCTCTGGGATTTAAATCCGACGCTTGATAAAAATATTCGGGAACTCTATGCGGATGCAAAGAAGGCTATCTGGGCAGAGTTTACCCCTGAGTTTATCAAGACGATTCCCAATGCAGTGCAGGTTGCTACCCTGTCAAAAGACCGTGAAAACTACATCGTGCATCCTGAATCAGGCGAAAAACTGAATGATCAGGCGGTGGCAACCCTGGATAAGCTGAGAGACTCGTGGCAGGGAAAAGATCCTGATGTGCAGATTGTTATTGCTGATGGCTTAAACGCCAACTCGATTACTGCTCAGGGGCACCTTGAGCCGTACCTCAACGAGGTGAAGAAAGGGCTCAAAGAGGCCGGGCTGACCGTAGGAGAGCAGAATATTGTGGTTACCAGCGGCCGCGTGCGGGCCGGGTATGCTATCGGCGATATTCTGTTCGGGAAATCCGACCCCAATAAGAAAAAGGTGGTACTCAATATTATTGGTGAGCGTCCCGGGACCGGTCAGAATGCGTTCTCCGTCTATATTGCAGCGCCCAAGGCAAAGGTCTGGGCAGAAAAGAAGTGCGACCACAATATCGTGAAAGTGGTATGCGGAATTTCCACCATGGCAACAAAGCCTGAAGATGCTGCCAGACAAACAGTTAAACTGGTTAAGGAAATGATGCAGGCCAGCTGATAAACGGGGTACAAACGGGGTACTGTATGCAGTGCCCCGTTTGTACTACCACCTGATCCTTCCCCTCGGTATTGTAGTACCCGCATACCTCAAACAGGTCAGAGTCATTGCCGAGCTTCTGCACATGGAAAAAGACCAGACAACAGCATACCCCGGCTACACCCCCCCGGCTTTACCGCAAAAAATAAAACTATATATTTCCGCTCTTATTTCAGTTCCCTTCTACTGCTATGGCGAGGCGGGCAATATCTGCTATACTATCGGGAAAAACATCCTTGACGGCGTGATTCTCTATACCATGTTTTTAATGGCCGAACAGGAGCTGAAAGTTGCGGCAATCCTGGGAGTGCTGGTGAAATATGCGTATCCGGGGATAAGCATGATCTCGAGCACCTACACCTCGGAATTCATAGATCAGCTGGAGGTCGCACAGGACCCGCGCCGGCAAATTCCCCGTTTAATAGGAGCGCAGGTGGGCATTGCCATCGGTCAGTCCCTGGGGGCAGTCTGCCTGCTGCTGTGCTTTCCGCCGGTTTTTAAATTCTTCTTTCACAACCTGTCCTTTGCCCCCCACCTGCTGGTAGTGCTGTATCTGCTGCACCATGTGTGCGATGGTTCTTCCCAGATTGTTGAGGGCAGAACCTGGTTTAAAATCATTGAGATAAAAATCCGCAGGGGTAAAATTCTAAAACTTTCGCAAAATTTCTGGGTAATCTATACCCTGGCCCAAAATTTTCAGCTGCTGCTGGGACAGCTGTTTATCTGGGCGGCACTGGGCATAACCGCTGAGTTTTCCCCGGACCTGACAGCAGCGGCAATAAGCATATCCGTATATTTTGGTTTCTTCTGTGTCGTGGTAGCAAAATTTATTCTGCCGGTTGCATACCGGTTCAGGCTGTGCTCATAGGACTGCTGCCGTATGCTCACAATACAGGATATCCATTTTTCAATTGAAGATAAAA
>JAPLIX010000123.1 GCA_026388865.1 Pseudomonadota bacterium
CCGATCCTCGAACTTCTTTTTTTAGGTTGCGAAATTCTTCAAGTCTGATATCTTCTGTCTTCATAGAAACCTCCTGTTTTGTTTGGGTTTGTGTTGTGCGTAGCCCTTTTCTTAACAGGAGGTTTCTTTTTTTGGTAGTCTTATATTTTATTTTTTTCTGTTGTACTTGTGGAAGTATACCATTCAGCGTTATTGATATATAACGTTGTTGAGTTAGTTGAATCATGTTGCAGCCAGCGCCTTGGAAGCAGCCGAAGTCTAAAATCCCGTATGCCGCTCAATCTCTGCCTTTATTTTCATTAGGCACCCAGTCTTAAACATAAGCGCCATCTTATTTTCGTGCTATTTACTGATCATATTCTGTATAGCCTGTTTAAGTTCAGGCAATTTGTTCCTTATTACATCCCAGACAATGTCCCAGTTCACTCCAAAATATCCGTGGATAATTTTATCCCTTAAGCCGGCAAGCTTCTTCCATTCAATATCTGCATGCCGCTTTTTGAAATCTGAACTGATATTTTTTACCGCCTCGCCGATAATTTCAAGGCTTCGCGCAGAAGCCCTTTTGAGCAGTTCATCTGCAATGAAAATATCAAACGATATTCCCTCGGTTTCCTTTATTAGAAAATTGATTTCGTCGAGAATATGTTTCAAGAAAACTTCTTCAGACTTCACACCATCTAACCTCTTTTTCGACATATGGGCGAATATACGGGCTCAGGCTGCCATTGGTGACAAGGTCAACTTTTTTCCCGAGCAGCTTTTCCAGGGAAAAAGCAAGTTCCATGAAGTTATCAAAGGTTGGCTCCACAAACTCAACAAGAAAATCCACATCACTGCGTTTCTTTTGTGTTTTCCTGACGAACGAGCCAAACAATCCAATTCTTTTAACCGAACATTTTTTTAATAATTCAGTATGCTGTTTTAATATTTTTTTAATGAGTGCTTCTGTTAAAATAGTTTTATTTTTTTCACTCATCATGACCTCATCGTGCTGGTAAAAGCGGTAGAGCAAAATTACATTAAAGAGCCTGTTATTCACTTACCAAACGGTTGCGGGCAAAGTCAACTGTGATTTAGTTTTATTCTACCAATGCTCGAACAGTATCCGGCAGGTGCGCCGACAAGTCGGGGTGAGTCTCCACTAAACGTGCGATGTCGGCAAGATCTTTTTGCCGCTTGCTTTTGCGTCTTGTCTCATCCGTATAAGCCCATAGCTTGCCTTTGAGCACATCCTCCATGGTTGCCACCATCATTTCATAGCCCAAAACGTTTTTACGCTGGGACCGGGGGATAAATTCCTGGTAGCGTGCACCGGTTAGCAATTGAATGCGAAGATCTGACTTCGGACTGCTGAGGTTAATGCGGTGCTCAAACCGTTCTATCTGAAGCCCGGCCTCGCGAGCTTTTGTGCAGAGCGTCTCAAGATGGCTGGCGACAACAACTATATCCAGATCAAGGCTCACCACAGGATCAGCGTATGCATTGACCGCAAGCCCTCCAATGATGCAGTAGGGCATCTCTGCCCGAGCTATAATGTCCAGCAGCATTTGAATAATATCTTCTTCGCCGTTGGAAACTGCCCTGATAAAATCTTTTGCGGTCATTGCGTCACTTTTGTGGATTAGCTAATGGTTCTTGACCTGCTAAAAGTATAGGGCGGGAGGTATAATAGTCAATATAAAAAATGTGGGAAGGCACCCTTCGACTTCGCTCAGGGCAAGCAGGCACCCGTCCTCCGTAGCAGTCTACTGCGGAGGGTGGACAAAGGCACAAAGAAAAAACTATTTTATCCAGCGAATTTTTATATCCTTCTCAACCTGCTTGAATTCCTTATCGCCGGTCATCAGTTCACATTTCTTCTTCATTGCCAGCGCTGCGGCATAACAATCAGCGTATGACATTTTATGGAAAGCCTTCAAGCGGGCTGCCTGAAGAGTCAATTCCTTGTTTGCTTCCACAAGATTTATGGGCAGCGCCCGCATGATATCCGCAGCAAGCTGCGCCCTCTCCTCTCCGCCGGTCCGCAGAGCGTGATAGATAACTTCTCCCCAATTGACAATGCAGAGAAAAACCTCGCGGTCTTTACTGACGCACTCTTCAAAAATCATTGCCACGTCTTCATAGCCCGGCTGTTTCTGCAGATAGGTTATGACCGCGTAGCTGTCCAGCACCGTTGCCTTCATAATTGACGCTCCCGCTTCTTATCCTCCATAAGCGATTTAAGCATATCGCCCTCAGTCCCAAGCATCCCGGCAAGGCTCTCAAAGTAGCTTTTATCAAGCGGCTGAATGATAAGTTTGCCCTGCTGTTCTATAAAAGCGATTTTGGTGCCTTTCTTGATGCCAAATTTTTTCCTGATTTTACAGGGCACCACTATCTGGCCCTTAACTGTTACCACTGATGTTTCCATTGTAATACTCCTTTCCATAAAGAGCTTACTATTATTATAATTGTAAGTCAATTATTTATTTGTAGTACTTTCTAATTATGTGTAAGAAATTACTCGGAAGAAATGAAGAGATGAAGAGGCCCCTCGCCCCGCTCGGGACAGGCACAAAGGCACAACCGCCCTGTTTTATTCCTCTTCTAACCACCTGCTGCGCTCCAGTAAAACAAAGCGCCCTGCAGAAGCGATTTTCAAATACCCGCGCTTTAAAAGAGACCTTAGATCATAGGTATCATGAGAGAAGGTGACGATGAATCGCGGCGGACAGGTCAAGAGCGCGCGCTGGTGCTCATGAAGCCATTCCCCGTGCCGGTACTGCAGCTTGGTATCTATGAAGGGAATTTCAATAAAAAAACGCGAAGGTGAACGAAGCCCTGAAACAGCATATATTGCAGGCTCAAAGCCTCTCACATGGAGTTGATCGCCGGGCCGGGCCCGCTTTTTAATCATTTCTCCGATCATCTCATTATCCTGGTAATTATAGCCGAAGCCTCCGGTGAACGGCTTTAGATAATTAGCACGTTCCGTATAACCTGCATTGTAGAGCCAGAATGATAACGTCGCTTTTAGATAGTTTGTGTTATTGTTGACACACCATGGCGGCGCTGAGAAAAAACCAATGAGCGCAATGGCCAGGGCCGTCACGATGGTAATCCGGGGCAGATAGTGCATGCACACCGCTACACCATAGCCGGCACACGCCATCATAAAGGGGACCATCACCCCCCAGTGATAAGAGTAGAATTTCTGTTGTACTGCCACCGAGGCAGCAGCGCTCACACATAAGAGCATGGCCATAGCAGCGCCGCCCGCAATTGGCCAGTACCGGCCCTTCACCGCAAACACAATCCCGGTAAACCACAGGACGAGCACAACACAGACCCACGGGGAGCAATTAGTAATCCAGAAATTACTGGCCCATGCCAGCGCTACCGCGGCATCAGTTGGCTTCTGTAATACATAGTAGCGGTTAAACCCGTACAGCATGTCAAGCATCTCGCTCCACCCGCCCCGCAGGATAAAATACCCTGCGCACGCTCCTGATACGGCGGCAAAGCTTCCGGCAAAAAGGGCCAGCGCGCCCGGCATCCTCAGCCAGTGGCGCTCCCCGGCATCATCGCGGGAACGAAGCGCGACCACTCCTGCA
>JAPLIX010000298.1:0-354 GCA_026388865.1 Pseudomonadota bacterium
AATAACCGGTTTTAAAAGGTTAAAGTTCATTTTACCCACAGATCTACACCCCATCTGCTTTTGATATTCGTTGTAACTTTACCCTCTTTGTGATATAATGTCTTTCGCAACTACAATTGCCGCAAGAGCATACATGAAGATCATCTATCATCCCTTATATCTTGAAACCTACAGCTCTGATCCGGCCAGCAAGTCCGGCAGGATAGAGGCAATCCTTAAAGAGCTGGAGGGCAGCTACGCGTTTATCGAACCCCTGCCTGCCGCTGAACAGGATATAAAACGGGTCCACGGCGCACAGCATATCAGCTCGATCAAGGAAGACCCGGAGCTGTATGAAATTTCCTGCCTTGCGGC
>JAPLIX010000298.1:385-3599 GCA_026388865.1 Pseudomonadota bacterium
GCGGGGGGCGCCATCCTGGCTGCAGAAGTTGCACTGGGAGGTGAGCCGGCATTCGGCCTGATACGGCCGCCCGGACATCACGCCAGCTCCGACCACTGCTGGGGTTTCTGCTTCTTTAACAATATAGCCGTGGCGCTGGCAAAGCTGCGGGCGGAAAAGAAAATCGCGAAGGCGCTGATAATCGATTTTGACCTGCATTTCGGTGACGGCACCAATAACATTTTTACCGGCACTCCGGTCATGTATTTCCAGCCTGATGCGGATCACCGGGAAGTTTTTATGAAGCGGCTTGCCCACAAGCTCGGGGAAAAATCCGGCTATGATATCCTTGCAGTATCCGCAGGATTTGACCGGCACGTTGATGACTGGGGCGGCGAGCTTACCACGGAAGATTACCGCGCGATAGGTACCATGCTTAAGGAAGCTGCTGAGCGGGTTTGCCGGGGCCGGCGCTTTGCCGTGCTTGAAGGCGGCTATAACCACAGCGTGCTGGGAAAGAATGTGAAATCATTTATTGAAGGGTTTGAGTAAGAATATGAATAGTTAATCTGGAACTCAGGAACTCAAGAAGGAAAAATATTATGGAATTTACTGCCAAGACTATAAAGATTAAAGGCATTGCAGTAGAATGCTTCCTGCCGGAACATGAAACGTCTCCAGACCCGCTTCTTTTTATTCACGGCTCTACCTGCGGCAGCTGGGTCTGGGAAAACTTTTTAAACTACTTCGCTCCCCGCGGCTGGACCTGCTACGCGCTGAATCTGCGCGGCCATCATTTAAGCGAGCCGGTTAGTGACTGGGGAGATGTAGGGGTCAACTCGTATCTTGAAGATATTGATACCGTGGTCAAGTGGCTCGGCAGAGCGCCGGTGCTGATCGGCCACAGCATGGGCGGAGTGCTGGCGCAGAAATACGCTGCAACAGGGGTCCCGGCAAAAATGATTCTTCTTCATACCGCACCGCCGAAATCAGTCGTGGAAAAGATTGATTTCAATGCCTTCATGAAGCGGGGACAGGAGCAGGGGCGCGTGCTGACGGAGAAGACGCTCCAGCCGGACAAAGACCCGCAGAAGCTGATCGGCTACATGTTTGATCCGGGAAACGTTGAACCGGAAGTGCTGCAGATGTGCCACCAGAAGATGTGCGTGGAATCAGCGCGGGCGCTTTTTGAGATGAAGGATGTGGACGTGGACGCGACGAAAGTAACGTGCCCGGTGTATGTGATCGGGTTTGATCTGAAAAAGATCGGCCTTGATTACCCGATCGATCTCGGCCGGGAGTTAGCCCTCTACTATGGCGCAAGGGACTTTCAGGTGATTGAGCCGGGCGGTCACATGTTCATGCTGGAGAAAAACTGGGATGAGTTTGCACAGCTAATCGAGAAATGGCTAAAGCAGTAGGCTGCTGAAAAACACCCATCTGCTGCGTTGCGCTCATTCCCGATCGCTATCGGGACCTCATTCCTCATGATGTCGCGCGCCTTGCATCTGAATGTTTTTGACCAGCCTGAAAAAAATACTTTTTAAACAACCAGTTAGTAATGTATTTGCGCGCGACATGGGGGTTTTCCACACCACAACAATATTCTTTCAGGCTTACGTCACGACCCCGGCAGCTTGCGTATAATGCCCGGAGCAGGCAGATTCCAGAACCTTCGACGCAGGGTAATGCAATGGGGTCTGGCAGTGCAGAATTCGCAAGGCACCTGCCGTTCCACCAATGCTAGGCGGTTGTGTTGTGGTTGAGAAAACCCCCATGTCGCCGGGATATCTCTACAGGGGCCCGCTAATTCCGGATAAGACTCAAAACTAAAATAAAATATTCACAGGGAAGGGAACAGCTGCATGAAGATAATGGCATTTGTCGGAAGTCCGCGCAAGGGTTCTAATGTTGATACGCTGATTGATAAAGTCATAGAAGGCGCAAAAAGTAAAATAGCCGCGGAGGTTGAAAAAATATACCTCTATGAGGCACATATTAAAAACTGCACCGGCTGCCTTGCCTGTACTGCCTTCAGGGGAGGCCAGGAGTGCCCGCTTAAAGATGATATGGTAGGCATTCTTCAGCGCATGATTAAAGCCGACATGCTTATTTTCGGTTCACCGAATCATGTGCATTCCATGTCTGCGGCATTGACAAACCTGTTCTGCCGGATGCAGCCGCTCATAAAGATGCAGGCCATTAAGGATGAATCCGGGAAATTAATAGGAGCCACCGCAACGACGCTCATAAGCGGCAAAAAAGCGGTTATGGTCGCGAGCCAGGGTGATTTCAGCCCCTCGGCATCCGCGCTGCTGCTGAGAGTGCTTGATTCCAACTTGAAAGACTTCAGGCTGAAAAAAGTCGCCGAGGTTTTCAGCACCGGCAATCTGGAAACAGCCAATGTTAAAAATAAAGAAGCAGATTTGCAGCAGGCATTTGAAGCCGGGGTTAAACTTGTCGTCTTGTAAGAGATGAAGAGAATTTACCATCAATAATGAGGGTTACCATGCCAGCAACTCCAAAGGTCGCATACGATGTTACGGTTATCCACGACTGTATTGTCCGGGATACGGAAGTATACCGGCAGTTTAAAACTAAAGCACGAAAGATGTCCCTGTATCGAGAAAAGCAGAAGCTTCTTGACCGGCACCCTGAAATACAGCAGGTGATTGACACTTCCTTTGTGCAGGCTCTTGATGAAAAAAGAGGGCAGTATGTGGCAAAGGTCGGCTGGCTCCCCGCAGGGCTGGTCATCACGGACACGCGCATCAGGGAGATGTGCAGGAACATGTTTACTCTTCCCAAAGCCTACACCGAAGCCACTGGCATCAGCTTCGGCGCCTGTCCCGGACACGGGAAGATGTCGGCCTGCCCGCCGTACTCCTTCACCGCGCAAGAGGCGCGTGAAAAACTTGACCAGGCGGATATTTTCATAGCCATACAGTCAAAGTCATTTCTTGAACCTCCTGAGCATCGCGGCTGGCAGGACCACATCGTAAATAAATTCAGAAAGGCAATCAAGAACGCTGCGGGTGAAGAGTCGGTTGTAGCGGCGTTTGGCGCCGGACCCTGCCAGCTCTGCCACCCCAACCCGTGCCTCGGCGGCGGCGAGTGCCGCATACCAGAGCACCGCGTCTTTGCCCTGGAATCCTGCGGTATCCCCGTAATCCAGCTCTGCCGGGACATGGCCCTGGTCAACGGAGACAAAGACTGGGAAACAAAGTTCGCGAAA
>JAPLIX010000245.1:0-5848 GCA_026388865.1 Pseudomonadota bacterium
CCACCTTCAGCTTTCTTTACGGCGTGGGGTCGGTTGCCGGGCCGGTCTGCACCGGATGGGTGTCGCGGCTCTGCGGCATGAACTATCTTTTTTATCCCATGACCGCAGCCTCCCTGATTTTTGTTTTCATTACTATTATGGAAGCTAAAAATAGCCGGGGCACGCGGGAAATTAAAACATCCTGAAAACCATTGACAAAAACAGTTAAATATGGTTTTTTATATAATTCCATTCACAAAGACCGGTAATACTGGTTTAGAATTATATTAACCTTTAAATATTGAAACGGAGATAGTGCATTGAAACAGACATTCCAGCCAAGCAACTTAAAAAGGAAAAGAACTCACGGCTTCCTTGAGCGCATGAGTACCAAAGCCGGACAGAATGTCTTGAAGCGGAGGAGAAACAAGGGGCGGAAGAAGCTGTCTGCATAAGAATAGCGGCAGCGTCTCCATAAAACCCCTTACGTATGTTCATGGCTGATTGCTCCTTTACAAAAAAAGAGCGCATCCTCAAGCATTCTGACTTTAAAACAATTTATCAGAGAGGGGAGAAAACAGACACTGGGCATTTCCTTGTTTTCACCTGCCCGAATAATTTGGGATGGAAACGTCTGGGCGTAACGGTAAGCAAAGCAATAGGCAATGCGGTTGCACGAAACTATGTGAAGCGTCTTTTACGCGAGTACTTCAGGCTCCATAAATCCACACTTCCTGCGTCTTCAGATATCCTCATTATCGCAAAACCCGGATCCCCTGAGCTGAAGTACCACACCCTGTGCGCGGAGCTGAATAGTATCTTTGAACCCTGAATCCTTCTTTACCCGCAATCCGTGACAGCTTCACCATGGTGCTGAATTGAGTTTTTACGGCTTTAATGATATTATAAAAACGGTTATTATCTCTATCCTGAGATTATATAAACGTCTGATATCGCCCGTCCTCGGATCACACTGCCGCTTTACGCCTTCGTGTTCCGCCTATGCAATCCAAGCCTTTGAAAAATATGGTTTGTTGAAAGCAACCCGGCTGGTTTTCTGCAGGCTGCTCAAGTGTCACCCGTTTCATCCCGGGGGCTATGACCCCATCTAAAAGCAATTACTGGTAAAAAACATATCGTTTCTTTGGAGAATAAATTTAATGGACAATGAAAAACGACTCATTCTGGCCCTGGTGCTCAGTTTTATTGTACTTATCAGCTATCAATATCTCTTTGCACCGCCTCCGTCTAAAGTGAAAGCTAAAGGACCGGCGGTTAAGCAGGAACAGCTCAAGGAGGAAAACAGACAGGCCGCATTGACAACAACCTCCCCTGCAGAATCACAGAAACCCTCCAACCTTGCGGCGCTCAGCGAAAAGCAGCCGCAGCAGCCCGCTTCCAGGGAGGAAGCTGCCAAAGAAATCAGCGTGACCACCGCGCTGTTTACCGCGGTTTTTTCAGATTTCGAGGCCGGGCTTAAAAGCTTCAGGCTCCACCGATATCTTAACCGGGTGGAAACCCCTGCGGTGATGAAATGGGTCAAAAAATTTATCTCGTCCGAGGCCCCTGTGACTGTAGAGAGCAAGCCCCAGGGGATGGAACTTCTGCCGCAGGCAGAAAATCAGCGCCTGCCCCTCCGCGTCGCGTTTCTGGGGTCCTCAGGTGAAAAGGCTGAAGCCGTTATGTATACATCTGACCGTGAAGCGCTCACGCTAAAAACCCCTAAAGCCCAGGGAACAATAACATTATCCGGCAAGAGCATTGGGCCCGGCTCTGGTCTTTCGTTCCAGAAAACGTTTGCGTTTCGCGAGGATGACTACCGGATTGATGCTGATATCAAAATCACCAACACCACCGGCGCCACTGTCAGCGGCAATGCCATTGTTGAATGGACCCATTCATACTTCTGAAGCTGATACTCCTGCCAAGTTCACTTGTTTCTTAAACGGCAAGGTACTAAAGAAAGAATTCAAGGATATCACTCAACAAAAAACTCCGGATGATAAATTATACTGGCCCCCATATGAGGGAGAAATACTCTGGACCTCCTTTGAAGACAAATATTTTATCTCCGCCATCCTGCCGCAGAAGGAACTTCCACAGCAGGTTATAGCAAGCAAGCCCAATGAAAATACTCTTTTGTGCCAGCTGCTTTTCCCCGTCATCTCCCTGAAACCGGGTGAGTCAAAGACATACACCTGCGCCCTGTATCTGGGACCAAAGGAAATCAGTATCCTGAGCAAACAGGGCTCGAAGCTTGAGAAGTGCATTGATTTCGGCTGGTTCGACATTGTGGCCAAGCCGCTGCTCATTGCCATGGACTTTTTCTACCGCTTGTGGCCAAGCCGCTGCTCATTGCCATGGACTTTTTCTACCGCTTCTGCGGAAACTACGGGATTGCCATCATCCTCATCACCGTTATTATTAAAATCCTGTTCTGGCCGCTCACTCATAAGAGCTACCAGTCGATGAAGGATATGCAGAAGCTGCAGCCGGAGATGGCAAAGCTCAAGGAAAAGTATAAAGACAAAAAGGAGGAGCTCAACCGGGAGGTAATGGGGCTGTATAAAAAATACAATGTCAATCCCCTCGGCGGGTGCCTGCCGATCCTGCTGCAGATTCCTGTTTTCATCGCGCTCTATCGCGTGCTGCAGGACTCTATAGAGCTCCGGCATGCCAACTTCATTTCCTTCTGGATAAACGACCTCTCAGCCCTTGACCCGACCTATATCTCGCCGATTCTCATGGGAGCATCCATGTTTTACCAGCAGAAGATGACGCCGTCGAGCGCTGACCCGGCCCAGGCAAAAATGATGCTCATGATGCCGGTCATTTTCACTTTTATGTTTCTCTCCTTCCCCTCAGGACTGGTCCTGTACTGGCTCGTCAACAATGTGCTGTCTATTGCCCAGCAACTCTATATAAACAAAAAATCCCACGACTCAGGAGGTGGCGAATGGACTCAATCGAAATCGAAGCCAAAAGCGTTGCAGAAGCAATAACCATTGCCTGCGAAGAGCTGAAAACCACGCACGATAATCTTACCATTGAAGTACTGCAGGAAGCACCGAATAAAATCTTTGCCTTCATGTCAGGCAGGAAAGCACGCATACGTGCTACGCTTATGCCGGCAAAAGCTGAGACACCGCCAGCGCGGACCGCTGCCGCTGCAGACAGCGCTGCCGCTGCAACCAGGATGCAGGAGGTGCTGGAAACCATTGCCAGGCACATACAGCCCGGCGCTTCGGTTGAGGTGCGCAATAATGACGATGGTATTGTAATGAATATCATCGGAGACGGCAGCGGCATCTTCATCGGCCGCCAAGGTCAGACGCTGGAAGCCCTTCAGTACCTAATTAATAAAATCAAGGTGCGCTATGGTGCTGATGCTGTCCCGGTTACGGTTGATTCTGAAGCATACCGTGCACGGCACGATGAGTCTCTGGCCAATCTTGCCGTGAAACTCGGCATGAAAGCTAAAAAAAGAAGCGGCCCGGTGACCACCAACCTGCTGAACCCTGCTGAACGGAGGATCATCCACCTCACCCTCCAAAAAGATGCAGAGCTTACCACCTGGAGCAAGGGTGAGGGTGTGCTAAAAAAAGTCATCATCGTTCCGCGGCAGGCGGAAAAATCGGTAAATCGGTGAATGGGTGAAGCGGCCCCTCGACGCTTCTCGGGGCAAGTAAAGAGGCTTAACCTTTTAGCCTATTATACTATTCACGGACCACTGGCCACCAGTCACTGATTCAGGGTTGATGGGTAATGCCTTTTCACTTTTCACGTTTCTTTACTTGAACCCTTGAATCCTTGAACCCTTTACGCCACTGGCTTCTACCCGTGTTGGGTGCTCTATTCATTCTTGTAAAACATAAACCGTATTTATGTACCTCCAGGACACCATTGCTGCCATTTCCACCCCGGTCGGGGCCGGCGGCATCGGCATCATCAGGATCAGCGGCCCTGACGCCGTAAAGGTCGCTTCCGCCCTGTTCCGTTCTGCTGCGTTTGATCCCCGTGCCCCTCAATCACACCGCCTTTATTACGGCACCATTGTTGACCCGCAGGGCTGCTCCTCGATCGATGAGGTGCTCATAACCTGCATGCTGGCACCGCGCTCCTATACCCGGGAAGATGTTGTTGAGATAAACTGTCACAGCGGCGTGACCGTGCTGCAGAAGATCCTCGGCCTGGTCGTGCGCTGCGGCGCGCGCCCGGCAGAGCCGGGTGAATTTACCAAGCGGGCATTCCTGAACGGCCGCATTGATCTGGCCCAGGCCGAAGCGGTCATTGATATTATCGAAGCAAAAACCGAAGCAAGCCTTCAAATAGCTTCCGCACAGCTTCATGGCAGGCTCTCAGATACGCTCCATGCGCTGCGGGATGAATTGATCGATATAACAAGCTGCCATTGATTTCCCTGAAGAGGATATTGATCCTGCTGATGCCCGTGACATGGAGCGCAGGCTTACCGAAATAACAGGAAAGCTGCAGTCACTCAGCGCCACCTATCACGAGGGAAAGCTGTACCGCCTGGGAGTTAAGACCACTATCGTGGGTAAGCCGAACGTGGGAAAATCAAGCCTCCTCAACGCGCTTCTTGGTGAGGACCGTGCGCTGGTAACGCCGATGCCCGGCACAACCCGCGACGTTATCCAGGAGACGATTAGCGTCCGGGGCATTCCGCTCGTCCTTCAGGACACCGCGGGACTGCATGCGGGCAGCGATGAGATAGAAAAGCTGGGCATGGATCTGACCCGGGCGCGGCTTGCGGAGGCAGAACTGGTCCTGTTTGTTATTGACGGCAGCCGGGATATTGATGAGCGCGACCGGGCAATCATGGCGGAGCTGGCCGGCCGGAAGATCATAGCGGTTATCAACAAGGATGATCTTCCCCCGGCAGTAAGCCGGGAGCAGGTCCGGCAGCTTTTTCCCGGTACGGCCGTATCCGTATCCGCACGAAACGGCAGCGGCCTTGCCCGTTTAAAGGAGCTCATCCATCATACTGTGCTCATGTTCCCCCACGACAGCTCCGCAGACAGTATCATCACCAGTGCCCGGCAGCGGGATGCCCTTGACCGGACTGCCGGCGCACTCTCTGCTGCGCACCAGGCGGTCCGCAGCAGCCGCGCGCCCGAGCTGATAGCCGTTGACCTGCATGCAGCCCTGCAGGCGCTGGGAGAGATAACCGGCGAGACAACGGCAGAGGATATCCTGGAGAGAATTTTCGCGAGCTTCTGTATCGGGAAGTAACCGGGAGGCTGGTAATTTTATTACGTCTGTTTATTCCTGGTGAGATCCAGGAGCAATGCTTCTTCGTCACAGTCCGGAAATTTAACGCACTTCATGCAATCAGACCACACCTTATGCGGAAGCACCGCCTTATCAACCTTTCTGAACCCGAATTTCTTAAAAAATTTCGCAGCATAGGTCAGCACAAATATCTGCTCCACCTCCAGCTGCCGGGCTTCCTGAATGCAGGCATTCACCAGCCCGGTGCCGATTCCGGCGCGCTGGCAGTCAGCCACTACCGCAAGCGAGCGAATCTCGGCGATCCGGTCCCAGCAGATGTGCATGGCACAGGTACCGGCAATTGCTCCGTCTGCAGGATCTATGGAAACAAATAAATCCCGCAGCTGGTCGTACAACTCGCTCAAGGACCGCGGCAGCACCGTTCCCTCGGTTGCGTAGGCTGAAAGTATTGTGTGTATTTTTTTTATATCGCCAATGCGCGCTTTCCCTATTTTCAGCCCGCCTGCTTTTCTCTTTTCACTTTTCACGTTTTTCATTTAATCTATTTCCTTTGTCCCTCTTTACCTCTTTACCCATTGACCCATTGACCCATTCACCCATTCACCTATTTACCTTT
>JAPLIX010000245.1:5878-12786 GCA_026388865.1 Pseudomonadota bacterium
CAGCATTTCCTGTGCATGCGCCCTGGTCTTCTCGGTGATATTTTTCCCGCCCAGCATCCTGGTGATCTCATCAATACGCTCATCGTCATCAAGCAGTTTCACCGAGGTCACGGTCCTTCCGTCCTGTATGCATTTACGTACACTGAAGTGGGCCATACCGAAGCAGGCGATCTGGGGCAGATGGGTAATACAGAGCACCTGGTGGGTGCGGGAAATCTCTTTCAGCTTTTCCCCGACAGACTCGGCCACAGCTCCGCCTATCCCTGCATCAACCTCATCAAAAAGGAGCGTGCCCACCCGGTAATGCCCGGCCAGTATTTTTTTAATGGCCAGCACTATGCGTGAGAGTTCCCCCCCGGAAGCGATTTTTGACAGCGGCCGCGGCTCTTCTCCCACATTGGGAGCAATATAGAACTCTGCCGTATCCATGCCCCGGGCATGAAGTCCCCCGAGACCGCAGGAAGCATCTTCAGATTCAGGGCGTTCAACCTTCTCCACCATGGTAAAAAACCCGGTCTTTTTCATGCCGATGGTTGCAAGCTCCTGCTCTATGAACTTCTTCAGCTTCTGAGCAGCCTGCTGACGCTTGTGTGAAATCTCTTCAGCCATCTTCCACAGCAACTGAGCTTCTCTTTTCAGCTCTTCTGTTATGGTGTCTATCCGTTGCGAGCTTCCCTGGAGCGCATTCAGTTCCTGCTGAATTTCCTGCTGATAGGATATCAGTTCAGCCGCGGGCTTCCCGTACTTTTTTTTCAGCCGCTGCAGGTCACTCAGCCGGTTCTCAACCCATTCACGCCTGCTGCTGTCCAGAGGTATCTTTTCCGCATAGCTGCGAAGAGAAAGCGCTACATCCTCCAGATTGATGATCAAAGAGTTAAGATTTTCCTTTTGCGGGCTCAGTGCAACATCAATAGCCGCGGCTTCTTCAACTGAGCCTAAAGCCTTTTTAAGATTACCAAGCAGAGAAACATCCGCCTCATACAGCGCTGCATACACACCATAGGTCTTTTCATACAGCTTTTCTGCGTGGGCAAGGATCTGCCGTTCTTTCAGTAATTCTTCTTCCTCCCCCGGCACCAGCTGCGCTTTTTCAAGCTCGTCATATTGAAACGAGAGCAGCTCGCGGCGCTGTGCTTTATTTTTCTCCAGCTCTTGGAGCCCGGTCAGTTCCCTATGCGTATCATTAAAAAGGTTAAAATGTTCCTGGTAGGTGCTGCGCAGCGGCAGCAGGCCGCCGTAGGTATCAAGAATGTCCAGATGGTTTTCAGTCTGCAGGAGGAGTTGCTGGGAGTATTGCCCCGATATATCAATCAGCGATCCGCCGAGCTGTGAGAGCATCTGCATGGTAGCGAGGCGGTCGCCAATAAGTATTTTATTTTTTCCTGAGCGTGAGATTATGCGCCGGATGATGAGCTGGTCCTGAACGCTGTCAATGCCCCACGACGTAAGACACTGCCGGGTCTCAGGACATGCTTCAAGATCAAACACAGCTTCGACCACAGCTTCGTCTTGTGCCGTGCGGATGAGGTCAGTTGATGCCCGGCCTCCGAGCAGCAGGTTCAGCGCGCCGACAATTATCGATTTACCCGCCCCTGTTTCTCCTGAGAGGACGTTAAGCCCTTCCAGGAAAGAAAGATGGAGAGAATCAATGATTGCAAAGTCCTTTATGAACAGGTCCCGCAACATGTTAGTTTCTTATCGCTCCCCCCAGCGCAGTTTTTCTTTGAGCACTTCAAAGTAATCACAAAAAGGCGATTTAACCAGAGCCATCGCACTGCCTGATTTGCGCACTTCCACACAGTCATCCTTCTGCAGCCGCATGCCGATCTGGCCGTCCATGGTGAGAAACACATCTTCATGCTCTGACTGCAAACGAATCTGAATAACACTGTCGTCAGGCAGTATGATCGGCCGGTTGGTCAGCGTATGCGGACAGATGGGTGTAATGGAAATACAACGCAGCGACGGATAAATGATCGGGCCCCCTGCTGACAGGGAATAGGCGGTTGATCCGGTCGGGGTGCAGATTATCAGCCCATCTGCTTTGAAGGTGTTAAGATACTGCGCGTTAACGGTGGTCTCGAGATCAATAATGCGGGCCATTGCGCCCTTGTTTATCACTACATCATTTAAGATCCGGTACGTTTCATGCGGCGTCCCGTTTCTGACCAGCGCCACCTCTAAAAGCATCCTGCTGTCAATGGTATACCTGCCGGCAATAATCTGTTCCAGCAGGTTAAATATCTCATCCGCCCGGATTTCAGTTAAAAACCCGAGTCCGCCAAGGTTGACGGGGATGATGAGAACTTTTTCGCTTCCCGGGATGCGCGCAACGCTCAGCAGCGTGCCGTCACCCCCCAGCACGACAACTGCTTCTACAGATAGAATGAGTTCGAGAGGATCTACCCGCTGCGCCTGGTTCGTTATAATGTTTAAGTCTTTCTCAATATAGACTGCCAGACCTCGTTCCGCACACCAGGAACATATTTGTTTTGTCAGTTCCCTGGCTTCTGAGCGGCCTTTTTTAGCAATAATACCTATAGTCTTCATCATTAAAAAATAAGTGTTCCGGGGTCAGGGTTTCGGCTTTTTTAATGCAAAATCTTTAACATGATTGATTGCCCCTGTCCAATCAAAAAATTATCAGGCGGCAATTCATGACGCAGAAAAATTTCATTTGCTTTTTTCAGACACTTCTTGTAGCTTTTGTCCCTGATTTGTTAGTCCGGGAAGATGCTTACACAAATTATATTGCTTCTATGTAACAGCGCGGGAGGCTGCGATGGTTAAACGATTCTTATTGTGTTTCAGTATTGCGGTGTTCTGTTTTATCAGTCTCTTGCAGGTCATGGATCTGCAGCCGGCAAATGCGCAAGAGAGCGCACCAATAGCCGCTGACACACCCTCAAAAGTTTCTGCCGCGCAGGAAAGCAATGCTGCCGTAGCACACACTGACGCGCAGGAGCATTTAGGTAAAATGCTTTCCTACTGGTCGGTACTGCCGTTCATTGTTATCCTGCTGTCCATTGCAATCATACCGCTTTTGCAAGGAGAATGGTGGGAATCGCATCTCAATAAGGGAACGGTAAGTGTCCTGTGCTCCCTGCCGATAATGGCCTATCTCATTTCATTTGGGCCTCTGGGGCAGGGAGTCATTGCAGATATCCTGCATGATTATTATGCTTTTATAGTCTTACTGATAGCGCTCTTTACCATATCAGGAGGCATCTATCTTGAGGGAAACCTGAAGGCATCGCCGCTGGTCAATACGGTGTTTTTAGGGCTGGGCGCGCTGCTCGCCAGTTTTATCGGCACCACCGGAGCTTCGATGCTCCTCATCAGGCCCCTGCTTACCACCAACCAGCAGCGGAATAGAAAGGTCCATATATTTATTTTTTTCACTTTCCTGGTTGGCAACATCGGCGGCTCGTTGCTGCCGCTGGGCGATCCACCACTGTTTCTTGGCTATCTGTTCGGCGTGCCGTTTTTCTGGACTCTGCGCCTGTGGCCGGTGTGGCTGACTGAAGTTGGGCTCCTCCTTACCGTTTTCTATATCTGGGATACCTGGGCATACGCTAAGGAAACCCCAGAAGCTACCACGCGGGATGAGAAAGAAAAAGCCAAATTAAAAATACATGGCGTGTTCAATCTGAACCTTATTTTCGGTGTGCTTCTGTCGGTGATTTTCTTAAGGACCTACCACGTCGGCGAATATACGGTAGACCTTTTCTGGATGCAGCAGCCGGTCATGATCCTGCTGACGCTCATTTCTGTTCTCCATGATGCAAATAAGAAGAAAGCTGCCCACCATGGCGGACAATCTCTTTATCAATCACCCCGGGAACGCAACGGTTTTACTTTTGATGCTATTCTTGAGGTGGCTATACTTTTTATCGGCATATTCATTACCATGACACCCGCCATCTGCCTTTTAAAGGCTCATGGCGCGGAGTCCGGCGTTACACATGCCTGGCAGTTCTTCTGGATGTCCGGCGGCCTGAGCTCATTTCTGGATAACGCCCCTACCTATGCTACCTACTTTGCTCTCGGCCAAGGGGTGACCAAGGGGCTTCTTGCCTCGCACCCGGATATTCCGGTTGTACTTGCCAACGGCGCGCCGATTACCGAGCAGATTTTGATGGCCATATCCTTGGGCTCGGTCTTCATGGGTGCCAACTCCTATATTGGCAATGCTCCTAATTTTATGATCAAGTCTATCTGCGAAGGGACAAAAGTGAAGATGCCAAGCTTCTTCGGTTATATGATTTACTCCATGGCTATTTTGATCCCGTCTTTTCTTCTGATTATGTTTATTTATCTCTTATAAATTCTAAGCAGCCTTTTAAAATAGAACCTGCAGACATGGCAGCAATTGCACATAAATTTTAACTTGAATTTCTTGCAGTTGCTGCCCGATAATAATAATATGCATAAATGCTGAAACACGCCACTGTCGACTACCAGGGAACACCTCTGCATCTGACCATATATGAAACTGGTTCAGATGCCCCATCACTTATTTTTATCCACGGCATGTCCATGCATGCGGGCGGCTATGTCAACACTATTCCAAACGCCAATTTTCTGAAAGCCCTTTCTGAGCAGGGGTTTAATGTTATCGGTATCGACTTGCAGGGCCATGGCCGCAGCGGCGGCACCCGCGGCCTGTTTACCTATAAAGATTTAATGGGTAATATTTCCCGTGCTGTAGACTATGCGCGTGAGCATTACACTGACCGGATCGGCATAACCGGCAGCAGCATGGGCGGGGTACTTTCGTTTTATGCGGCGCTGGAAGACCCGCGCATCAAGGCCGCTGTGTGCCATAATGTTTTAGACCTGCGAGATGTAACGCCTATGTTTTATTTAAGACGTCACTATCTTATTTTTTATTTTGGCAGAATTATAAAACCTGTTGCCCGTTATCTTAACTGGCTTCCCATGCCTATACTTGGTTATATTAAGCTAAGAGATGTCTTTGATAAAAAAGAAAACATCAAACATATAATTAGAGACCCTTTTATCACCCGTTCTTACCGCTGCAGTTCCTGGATATCTGTTTTTCTTGATCCATCTGATAAACCTGCCATAGAAGAACAGCAGACTCCGGTACGTATTATTCTGGGTGAAAAAGATAAGCTTTTCCCCCCTGCCTATACCCGGACTTTCTATGAGCGGCTCAAATGCACTAAGGACCTGTTGATTGTTCCCAGTGCAGGGCACATGCTGCTGCTGGAGCATATAAATATTGCCGTGCCGCTGGTGGCGGAGTGGTTCTGGAGGACACTATAGCAACATATTTTCCATTGACAGCTAACCTTAAGCGTATTACGTTATTATCAAAATAAGTAATACATGGAGGTATGATTTATGTCAATTGTAACAACTACCATCAAGGGGCAGATAGTTATACCCGCAACCATCAGAAAGAAATTCGGTCTTAAACAGGGTTCCAGGGTTAACATCTATGAGCATAACAAGAAAATCATCGTGGAACCTGTTCACCAGGACCCCGTTGCCGAGGGACGGGGGATATTAAAAACAAAGGGCCGAGTCCTGAAACGCCTGGTGGAGGAGCGTAAAATGGAAGCTAAACGATGAAACGATATGTGCTTGACAGTTTTGCAATGATTGCTTTTTATGAAGATGAGGACGGCGCTGATATCACCGAAAGAATTCTCAAGGACATAACCTCGAAAAAGGCTGAGGGTTTTATGTCGATAATTAATTGGGGAGAAATTTATTACAGCACTATGCGAGAACAAGGGGTTGCTGATGCTGAACATATAATAAAACAAATGACAAAATATCCCATTAAGCTAATCGATGCCGACAAAGAATTAACCTACCGGGCGGCAAAATTAAAGGCTCAATACAAAATTGCTTACGCGGACTGTTTTGCCGCCGCTCTTTGCTCCCAGTTAAAAGCTATTCTTGTTACCGGCGATCCTGAATTCAAAAAACTTTCAGACGAAATCTCAATTCACTGGATTGTTTAATACACGATGCCTTAGCAGAGCATTAATTATCATTTGATTTGTCGTATAATATCTTGTTAATTTTACGACCATGAGCGAAAATTATCTTAAATAAAGCTTCCCCAACAGTTATTTAATTTAAGTAATGAAATTAAATAACTGTCAGAGCCTGCTATCTGGTCTGTCCCTTCCCGCAGGCTTTTTACCTGATGGTGTGCAGTTTTAAACTTCATCCTAAATAAAATTGGGTTAATAGATTCAAGAGGATTCTGGATTGGACTTTAAACTCGTCATTGATACGCTTCTTAGTGCCTTTCGAGATGAAGATATTCGCTATGCCCTCATAGGAGGTTTTGCGCTTGGCGCCTTAGGTATCACGCGAGCAACCGTTGATATTGACTTTCTTGTTCACAGAGATGACCTCGATAAAGTCCATAGTATTATGACTGGGCTTGGATATGATCGCGCCTTTCATACTGACAATGTTTCTCAGTATGTATCTGCTGACAATCTTTTTGGTGAAGTAGATTTTTTACATGCGTTTCGTGAAATATCAGTTGGAATGCTGCAACGAGCAGAAAACAAAAAGGTATTTGGTGAAACGATAAGCATCAAGGTATTAAAGATAGAGGACTTAATCGGGCTTAAAGTGCAAGCTATAGCAAATGATGAGACGAGAAAGCCTATTGACCTTGCTGACATAAGAGCACTGATTGCTTTATGCAAAACAGAAATTGATTGGCCTTTATTAGAAAAATACTTTGCTATGTTTGGTTTTCAAAAACTATTGAAAGACCTAAGGAAGGGCATTGAATGACGCTCAGCATAAAAGAACAGGAAGAGTTGCGGCGCTTGTCTCAATCATCCTCGCTGCAAAATGATATGAAATATATTTCTGCGCACCGGCATAATCCTCTGATCGTTGAAGGA
>JAPLIX010000094.1:0-1290 GCA_026388865.1 Pseudomonadota bacterium
TAAGGAACCCGCCGGCAGACGCGTTTACGGGAGAAAAAAGTAGCGCTATTAAAAAAAATAAAAAACAGTTTCTCATGGCATTTACCTTTATATAATAGTAACATTATAAAAAAACATCTTTTGTGCAGGCTCTGACATGTGTCAAATATCGTCAATAGATGCAAAAAAGTTTAACTAAACATAATAATTTTTATATCTAAGAGCAATATATTTCTTAACAGATTGGCAGGAGAATGGCTCGCCGGTTTCTTAAGGTGGAGGCAAACAGTTCGCAGACATCAAGGCCTCCGGGAAAATATCAGCACACTATTTATCAGATTATACAAGACATTGTGGGGGGAACCGGGAACAATATGAAATTATCATGTAGAAAGGTTATGCGTGCAGGATTGAGATTTTATGTTTTACCCGGGTGCTACTGTGAGGATATTTCAAACTGCTCATGGTGAAAATCGTCGTTAATTTTGATTATAATCTTTTTCTTGATCTGTTTTTCCAGTTCCTCAATACCATTGCGCTCTTCATCGTACAGAAACGTTGCCGCTTCGGGATGGACCAGTACCATGATTTTGTTTCCCGTGTTATTGAAGGCTTCACGCCGGATTGACCGGAGTATGTCATAGCTCAGTGAAGGGATTGACCTGATAGAGCCCCGGCCCTCGCAATAGGGACACGGCTCGCCCATTTTACGGCTTAAGTTTTCCCGCACCCGTTTTCTGGTCATCTCGATCAAGCCGAGTTCGGAGATGTTTAAAATATTGGTCTTTGCCCGGTCTTTGCTGAGCGCTTCCTTGAACGCCTGGAAAATTTTTTCGCGGTCGGCTTCCCGCTCCATATCAATAAAATCAACAATGATAATGCCGCCAAGGTTCCTGAGGCGTATCTGATAGGCCACCTCTTTTACTGCCTCGAGGTTGGTTTTAAAGATGGTATCATCAGGGTTTCCCTTGCCGACAAACCTGCCGGTATTGACATCTATTGCGACCAGCGCCTCAGTCTCTTCGATAACGATGTAGCCTCCGGATTTGAGCCAGATGCGCTTGCCCAGCGCCCGGCTGATCTCTACTTCTATGCCATAGGCATCGAAGATAGGCTCTTCCCGTTCATAGTATTCCACCGAGTATTTAAGCTGGGGCACAAACGTCTCTATAAATTCAATGATGCTTTCATAGGTTTTGCGGGAGTCAACAATAACCCGTTCAACATCTTTGGAATAGAGATCGCGAATGGCCCGGAGCGCGACGCTTAAATCCTCGTGCACAAGGCTTGGCACGGCTGAATGAGCCATTT
>JAPLIX010000094.1:1334-2421 GCA_026388865.1 Pseudomonadota bacterium
TTTTTCTGCACGTTTTCCCACACCCTGAAGAGAAAATTCATGTCCATATACAACTCATCTTCAGTTGCGCCTTCACTGGCGGTGCGGATAATAAAGCCCGCATCAGGGGGCTTTATCTTCTGGACCATATCTTTGAGACGCATCCTTTCTTCTTCGTTTTCAATTCTGCGGGAGATGCCCACATGATTTACCATGGGCATATAGACCAGATAGCGACCGGGAAGTGACACATGAGAAGAAATGCGCGATCCTTTTGAGCCCAGGGGTTCTTTTACTACCTGGACAAGGATTTCCAGGCCTTCTGTGAGGAGGTCTTCAATGGGATACGGGATGCGTGACTTTGGCATCTCCGCATGGTGCAGGTTCGTATCCGGCTCGGGGGGAATTTCCTGTATGCCGTTCATCATTGACTCATACTCTTTCTCACTTTTGTACACATCAACCACGTAGAGAAAGGCAGACCGGGAAAGGCCGATATCCACAAAGGCTGCCTGCATGCCGGGGAGCACCCGGGAGACCCGGCCCTTGTAGATATTTCCGGTAATTCCTTTGTCAGATTCCCGTTCAATGTGGAGTTCGGAAAGAATGGCGTTTTCCAACAGGGCAACGCGGGTTTCAAGGGAGGTAACATTGATGATTAATTCAGAACCCATAGCAGTCAGCGCCTACAGTTTATGGTTTTATGTTTCACGGTTCAGTGTTTTGCTAAACCAGAATATCTCGCGATAATGATTATCTATAGTTCCGTATCTGAACTCTGGCTGTGGCTGGAAGAGAGTTTAACTATCCTTAATAACTTTCGCTGCTTGTCTCCCAGATTTAAAATATCTCCCAGGATATCTGTAAGGCGCGGCATTTTCTCTCCTGCAGGCTGTATAGCAATTTCTAATGAACCGTCGGGTTTTAAACCCAGGTGGTGCACTAACGGGCGAACATCTACCTGAACCCATTGCTGCTTCTTGAGGGTTTTTATAAAAAACTCCTGCTGTGAATAAAAAGCAGCTATTGCGCAATTCACTGCATCGGGTGATGGAAATGGTAAAGCGCCCTCGGCAGGGAATGAAACCGTATAGCTGGTGAGCATTGT
>JAPLIX010000094.1:2447-5815 GCA_026388865.1 Pseudomonadota bacterium
AATTTTCAGCCCGGGGGGAAGGAGAGGATTAATGGTTTCGGGTATGGTTTCAGCCGGGATGCTGCTGGTAAGCTCAAAGTCAAAAACCTCTTTCAGGCTCTCCATTCCCACCGGCAGGGCATCATGAAAGACAATCCGCGGAAGCGGGTGATAACCCTGAGAATATTTCAGGGGCAGGTGAGCCCTCCTGAGCGTGCGGGCCATGCAGCGTGACAGCTCAAGGTGACTCAGGAACCGGGCCGGGCCGCACTTGCTAAAGGTGCAGCGATACTTCATTGACCGGGGCGGTTCGTTTTGCCGGGATGTTACCGCAGTGTTTAGTTCTGCGGGTTCCTGCGTCCCGGGAGGGCTCGCCTTGTTCAATGGCGGAGTCGTGCAAAGACCGCATCCCTGACAGGATGTGCGGCAATCCGGGGTTGTCTCGCCGCCAAGCGCTTTCTGGTACTCCTGCACAAAAAAATCAGCAGAAACCCCGCAGTTGATGTGCTGCCAGGGAAGCTTTTCAGAAGTCGGTCTTGCCTGCAGATAGCGATATTTGTCAATACCGCATTCCTGAAAAGCCCGGTTCCACAGATCAGGATCAAAGTGCTCTGTCCAACCATCAAACCCCGCACCGAGCTCGTGTGCTTTTATGAGCACGGCACTTAATTGCCGGCTGCCCCGGGAGAAAACACCCTCAAGCAGGCTCATGGCCGGATTATGCCATTTAAGCCGGATTCCCTTGCCGCGCAGGCTGCTCATGAGGAATGCCTGCTTTACACGAATTTCCTCAGGGCTGTTTTGTGAGGCCCATTGAAAGGGGGTGTGGGGCTTCGGGACAAACGAGGAAATACTCACATTGATCTGGTTGCCCGATCTCTTTCTTCTACCGAGGGCGGCAATTTTTCTTGAAAGCTCCACGATGCCTTCAACATCCTCCCGGGTTTCAGTAGGAAGCCCGATCATAAAATAGAGCTTGATCAGGCTCCATCCCGCTGCGAACACCTCGGTGACCGTATGGAGGATAGCATCTTCAGTTAAATTTTTATTAATAACATCGCGCAGCCTCTGGGTGCCTGCCTCAGGCGCTATGGTAAAGCCGGTTTTTCTCACCTGCTTTATCTGTTCCATGACTGAGCGTGACAGGGTCTCGGCACGAAGCGACGGCAGGGAGATGGCGATCCGCTCTTTCTGATAGTGTTCCATAAGAGTCTTGAGCAAGAGATCAATATGGGTAAAGTCACCGCTGCTCAGCGATGTCAGGGAGAGCTCTTCATAGCCGGTGCGAGCAAGAGTTTCCTGTGCCAGCCGGATAATGTTCTGCAGGCTTCTTTCCCGGACCGGGCGATAGATCATGCCGGCCATGCAGAAGCGGCAGCCGCGGCTGCATCCCCGTGCAATTTCAAGGCTGATGCGGTCGTGGATAATCTGCATGAAGGGAACTATGTATGACGTACAGTAGGGCGCCTGATCAAGATTAAAACAGATTCTTTTATCAACCCGGTCGTAGCCTTGTTTCATGAAGTCCATGCGCTGTACCGTCCCATCAGCATGGTGCGCTATATGAAACAGTGACGGAATGTATAGACCGGGAACCTCCGAGAGTCTTTCCAGCAGCTCTTTTTTTGCTGTCTGTTTTTTGCTCCACTGCAGATAGATGTCGCACAGCTCAAGAATTGCGTCTTCACCGTCGCCAATAACGATGGCATCAAAAAATGCTGCAACCGGCTCAGGGTTAAACATGCACGGGCCGCCGGCAATGATGAGGGGATAGCGTTCATCGCGCTGATCGGCATGCAGGGGAATCCCTGCCAGAGACAGCATCTTCAGGATATTGGTATAGGAAAGCTCGTACTGCAGGGAAAATCCAAGAATATGAAAGTCGCGCAGGGGGACATTGGATTCAAGGCTGCACAGGGGAATACCCTGCTCACCCAGGGCAACTTCCATGTCAATCCAGGGGGTGAACACCCGTTCGCAGGCAACATCGGGCCGGTTGTTTAAAATGCTATACAGTATTTGAAAACCAAGATGAGACATCCCCACTTCATAGACATCGGGGAACGCAAGGGCAACCCTGAGATCAACTGCAGCCCAATCTTTTTGCACCGCGTTTATCTCATTGCCGAGGTATCTGCTGGCCTTGGAAACAAAAGGAAGTACGGTGTCGATAAATTCAGTTTTTTTCATCATGCTCGTATACTTTAACCGGAACCGGTTGTTTTTGCAAGGTCGCAGCAATGCTCTGCCGGTTTACTCATGATCAGCTCCATATCCTCAAAGAGCTCTGCTTTTATGCAGAGCTCTTCTTTATGTGCCGGGTGGATGATGGACAACGCTTCTGCATGGAGCATGGTCCGGTGAATATGTTCTGCAGGACCGGCCCCATACAGCGGGTCACCAAGGATTGGATGTCCCCGGAAGGCAAGCTGGAGCCTGAGCTGGTGGGTTCTTCCGGTCTGCGGTTCTGCCCGTAAAACACTGATACCCTCATGCTGTTCCAGTGTTGTGAACCGGGTGATGGCAATTTTACCCGGTCCGTTGAGCGTGCAGACATATCTCCCGCTCTGCCTGCTGATGAAGGTAGTGACTGTTTCCCCATGAAACGCCGCTGTTCCGGAAACCAGAGCCAGGTAGGATTTTTTTATCAGATGCTTCCGGAATTGATCATGAATATTTTTATTTATTGTTTTTGACAGAGTAAACAGGATAACGCCTGATGTTTCCATATCCAGGCGATGATGCAGCCCAAGGTAGGGTGTCCCGTCTTTGGCTTTCAGGTATCTCAGCAGTGCTGCATAGAGATTGTTGTAGCTGTCGCTGGGGACCGGCTGGGTTGGAATTCCCGGCTCCTTCCGGTAAAAGAGAAGCGATGCGTCTTTATACAGGATGTGGCGCGGATTTATTTCATAATATTTCCTGCATCCGGCACGGCTGATGTGGAGAACTATTTCATCTCCCGGGGAGACCTTCCGGGATAGAATCTGGACCCGTTTACCATTTACCCAGACGCCGCCAATATTTATATACTTGCGCGCGGTTTCACGGCTCATCCCTGCTATATGGTGGGAAATAGCCTGGTCAAGCCGCAGCGAGGCGCTGTCAGCAGTAACCGTAATATGAAACTTCTCAGGCGAGGACTGATTATTAATACCAAGCGTCACGGATATTCCTCAGCGATAAAAAAGCAAAACCCTGCATGAACGATTGCAGGGCCTCGCCAGATATAATGACAGATATAGTCCCTTAGTTGTTATTTTCGTGTTTTTTTGGCAAGAAAAATTCGAAATACGAATATCGAAGCTTTAAACAAATTAAAAATAAAAATGTTCCAAACTTCAAAACAGCATTTTTCATCAGAGCCGTTTTAAATTTTCCCCTTTGGTCAT
>JAPLIX010000570.1:0-771 GCA_026388865.1 Pseudomonadota bacterium
TGAATTTGAGCCTGACTGCCTGCGCGCAAGCTACTCCTTTAGAGAACTGCTGGCGCTGCGTATAACACAGCTGCTGGTGCAGAATTTTCAGCAGGGCAGAACGCCGCTGACAACTGATGATATTGTATCCCGGATTGAAACCCCCGTCAGACTTATCCAGCAGGTTCTTGATAATCTGTCTGCCTGCGGCATCATAAGTGAAATTTTAGATACAAACACTAAGACCATCGCGTATCAGCCGGCAAAAAATATTGACCTGCTGACCATCGGTTATGTCACACAGGCGCTCAAGCAGCACGGTAACGACAGCCTTCCTCTTGCACCATCTCCTGAACTTGAAGCGATTATGGCCCGCCTTCACTCCCTGAACAAAGAACTCGATAAATCATCCAATAACATTGCGCTCAAAGATCTCGGCATAGCGTCATGACGGGACAACTGCTGAAACGCAAGGTGATAGTCAAGCTATGATTGCTCTTGTAGGCAGCGGTGAATATCTTCCGGTAATGGAGCCGGTGGATCGCTATCTTATAGGCCAACTTGGCAGACCGCCCCGCGTGGTCTGCCTGCCGACTGCCGCCGGCAGGGAAGGCAGCGAGCGCATTGCCTACTGGGCACGCCTGGGCGTCGAGCATTTTACCCGTCTGGAAGCAGTGGTAGAATCACTGCCGGTTATTGATAAGGAGAGCGCCAATGACGCTCTTCTGGCGGATGCAATTGCCGCGGCTAATTTTGTCTATTTGTCCGGCGGTAAGCCGGACTATTTGTATA
>JAPLIX010000570.1:791-2761 GCA_026388865.1 Pseudomonadota bacterium
ACACTTTGGAAGGCAGTTTAGCTTGGGAAGCGATTCTGGCGGTTTTAGCGGATGGCGGAATACTGGCCGGGTGCAGCGCCGGAGCAATGATACTGGGCGAAAAGTTTTACGGGTTCCCCGGCTGGAAGCCCGGCTTCAATTTTCTGCCGGGCGTGACCGTGATACCTCATTTTGATGAGATACCGCAAAGCATTGTCAAACCGCTGCACCTTTTGACCAGAAACGATCTTACCATGCTCGGCATAGAGGGCAAGACGGTCTTAGTTCAATGCGGAGAGCAGTACGAGGTGGTGGGCAGCGGCGGGATACATGTGTGGAATAAACGCGGCAAGACCCGCTACACCAGCGGCCCGCTGCCGGTTGATGCATTGAGGGAAGGGTAGAACAGAGCAGGGAGAGATGCTACACGAAGCATAATTGGGCAACCACTTTAAAGGATGGTGCTGAATAATCTATTTTTCGCTTACTTTGTATTCCGCATGACGTTCTGTATCAGCGCGATGGTCTGAAAGGTCCTTTGCTGCAGCATCAATTTTATTACCAAGATTTTCTTCCACAGTATCGATCTTATTATTAAGGCTTTCTTCTACTGCATCAATTTTATTATTAAGCCGCTCTTCCACCGCATCGATTTTATTAGTAAGCCTCTCTTCAACAGTATCAATTTTTTTATCCAGTCTGGCTTCGGTCATCATCAGGCGCTGGTCAAGATTCTTAATATCTTGTTTCAACTCGGTTCTGGTCGCATCAATTTTCTCAACAAGGATCTGATGCCCTTCAACAACCAAATCAAGTTTATGGTTGAAATCCTCAACCAAAATACCCATCTGATGCTTCATCATCTCTTCAATTGCCGTTAAATCTTTCTCGTCCATTCTCAAAAACCTTCAGTTGATCTTAATGGCACTGTACCGTTGGAAATATATGGCAGGTATATGTAAGTGTCAAGGATTGAATTCATCAGCATCTTTATAATTATCAAGCTTACTAAAGATATTCAATTTATTTCCAGCTCACTCCTCCAAATTCATTGACACATCAGCAGAATTTCCATATACTTACTTATCCTAACCCGGACAAGCCGGAACCAAATCCGAATAGCGAAATCAGAAATTCGAAACAAATTCAAATGACCAAAGGAGAAAATTTAAAACGACGCTAATGAAATATGCTATTTTGAAGTTTGGAACATTTTTATTTTTAGTTTGTTCCGTGCTTCGATATTTGTATTTCGAAATTTTCTTGCTAAAAAAACACGAACATAACAACTAAAGGACTAAACCATAGCTCAATAAAATTATAATATGGAGACTAATAATGTCAGGCCATTCCAAGTGGAGCACTATCAAGCGGAAAAAGGGCGCCATCGATGCAAAACGGGGAAGAATTTTTACCCGGCTTATTAAAGAAATAACCATTGCCGCGCGTATCGGCGGGGGCGACCAGAATGGGAATCCCCGTCTCCGGACGGCTGTTTTAGCTGCCAAAGCTGATAACATGCCCAAGGATAACATTGAACGGGCAATAAAGAAAGGCACCGGCGAGCTTGAAGGGTTTACTATTGAAGAATATACCTATGAAGGCTATGGCCCGGGTGGCGTAGCGATTATGGTAGAAGTAATGACCGATAATAAGAACAGGGCTACCGCGGAACTGCGGCATGCTTTCACCAAACACAATGGCAATATGGGCGAGGCAGGATGCGTTGCGTGGATGTTCCAGAAAAAAGGCGTAATCCAGTATGACCATGGTGCGGTAGAGGAAGAGAAACTTATGGAAGTGGCCCTGGATGCGGGGGCTGATGATGTAAGGGATGAGGGCTCAGTGCTTGAAGTAACGACCGATCCAAAGGATTTTTTTAAAGTGAAAGGAAAGCTCGATGCCAGCGGCCTTCCTCCCAGTGTTATGGCCGAAGTGAGCATGGTTCCGCAGAATACCATCAAGGTGGTCGGCAAAGAAGCGGAACAGGT
>JAPLIX010000147.1:0-2679 GCA_026388865.1 Pseudomonadota bacterium
GCAGCGCTCACAGTACTCCTCTGAGCAAGCCCTGGTGATAAGCACCCGCAGCCTGTCTACCAATCTGGTGGCTCTCTACAAGGCGCTTGGCGGCGGATGGGAAGCCTACGAGCAGAAACAATAAAGCTTCAGGCGGCAAAACGCGCTGACAGCAGTAATGCCGGCACTGCTGTCAGCAGTCGCTAACAGGTTGTTGAAAATTTTTTTCCAGGCTGGTCAAAAATGCACAGATGCAAGGCTCCCGAAATCCTGAGAAGTGAGGCGTACTTCTTGGTACGCCGCAACGACGAAGGAAGAGGGAAACGCCGCAGATGGGCGTTTTTCAACAGCCTGCTAAGAATGCCGGTCCTTTTCTGAGGCGGGAATTCCCGCCTCACAGGGAACGCCGGTCTGGCAAAGTCCACAGCCATATGAGTCAAAACCGAACATCTCGCTCACATACGGAGATGTCACCGTGTATACATACTCCATGCAGCGCTCTTTATTGTGCCCTTCCCTGCTGATCGCCCCCGCGGGACAGCGCTTGATGCATGCGCCGCAGGTCCCCCGGGAAAAAAAGAGGCAGTACGCGTGAGGGTCGTCATAGGGACGCGGCGTCGGCGGGATGCCCATGCGTGCAACAACTGAACCGCAGCGCATGGCTTTCCCGGCAGGCGTAATGAGCCCGTCACACAGGCCAAACGTGCCCAGGCCCGCGACATAGGCTGCGTGCCGCTCTGACCATGTTGATGCAGGGCCGAAGCGAGCGGATGTCTGTATCTCAAAATACGGGGAATTGGCAGGAGCGACCGCCTCATATCCCCTGCCCCGCAGCAGGGCGACCACCTGTTCCCGCAGCCTGACGTTAAACTCTTCACCGAACTTGCGCGACCGTGCCCAGCGCTCGGAAGGCCGCTCTTTCTCGTTTCTGTTGTCGTGCCTGGTTTTTTCGGTCTGCGGCAGAATCCAGCTTATCACCGTCAGTTCCGCGGCAGTAACCTTTAGCGCGGGAAACGTCTTTTCAAATATCTCGAGGGGCGTCCAGTAAAAAGCCCCGATATCATCTTTAAAACGCAGATACAGGGGATCATCACCTCGCGAAAATCCTGTCAGCGGCTCACCCCACGCAGGCTCATGCTCCCTGCCTCCCAGGCTGTTCTCTGCCGATGCGGTAAATTCCCGGATAGCATTTTTAATCCAATCCGCCGGTGTTGTTTTTTCTTTCCCCTGCATGACGTTATTTCACCAGGTCCTTTCCCACGGAGAATGCCTTTCCCAGAAAGCTGCCCATCTTATAGTAGGTTCGTGTGCCGGGGCTGAATAAAAACTGGTCAATCCTTTCCATCTGCGGCAGCTCTTTCTCCCCGAGAACCCCCTCCTCTGCCTTGACATCCATAATCTCACCGATAAACTGGGTGTGCAGCCCGATCTCGATGGTGTGCAGCAGCCTGCATTCGATGACCAGAGGAAACTCGCTGATATAGGGCGCGTCCACGAACTCGCCCTTAACCGGAGTGAACTTCATTTTTGCAAACTTGTCGATGTCTTTACCGGACGCGATGCCCGCGTAATCAGCTTCCCGCATATACTCTGCGGATGGAATATTGACGGTGAACGCCTTGCGCTGGATAATGCTGCCGTAGGAATAGGTCGCTTTGCGCAACGAAACCGCCACGCACGGCGGCTCGGAACAGCACACCCCGGCCCATGCCGAGGCCATGATGTTTGGTTTCCCCGCCGTGTCATAGGTTCCCACAATCCATACCGGGGTTGCTCCCACAATTATTTTTGCTCCCAAAGATTTTTTCATGCGCTCCTCCTTCGTATTATAGAAATCGAACCACAAATAATCCTGAAAAGAAATGACGGCTATCAGTTTTATTACGCTTTACAGACTGCATCGCAGCATGCAATCGAATTATTTTGGAAGTATAGTCGATTTTCATGAAGAGTAAAAGAGAGAATGCGCAGCACAGCATTTTCAATAAACTGGAGGGCGGATTATGCTCTGCAGAAAGCGGTCGGACAGAACGCAAACTTATATAGAGAAACCAATTGCGCAGCTTATATACGGCAGGTATTATCGCCACACTTTCCTTTGTTGCTGCGTTACCTGCGTTTACTTTATCTCAAGCGCGCCGGTACATATCTCATCGCCGGTTGTTATTTTTACTTGCCGTGCGCCGGTGCCGATTATGTACCGCGGCGGTATTACCACCCAGGCGTTAATCTCATCTCCGGCCGCTGAAGTATTCATGACTTTTATGAACCGCACCTCTTCAATCTCCACGGTGCTCTCGCTGCTGAAGCCGGAATTTGTTCCGCTGATGCTGATGAGATACCAGCGCGGCAGAAGGAACC
Organism: Pseudomonadota bacterium; assembly: GCA_026388865.1. GTDB lineage: Bacteria > Desulfobacterota > WTBG01 > CAIYCZ01 > CAIYCZ01 > JAPLIX01. Next base: position 2,341 of record JAPLIX010000147.1, read on the forward strand.
CGGCCCGCAGCGTGGCAGGGCTCACAATCGATGTGCACGGCGGCTTGTCATAAATGCTGAACTCCCCGCAGGATAACACCCGGCACAATCCTTCTTGTCCGGTCAATTGTATCCTTCCTGAACACGGCGCAGTATCATTCGCTACCGTGATATTTACCCTGGCCGTACTGTACCCGGTTGCCGTCACACTGTTTACCGTGATTCCCGTGCATTGGAATTGTACTTGAAGATTCTTTATCTCTCTGACATCATAATCAGGCACGCCAATGTTTACATCCAGTGTTTCACCAATACGTGCCGAGGCGGGAGATATTTCCAGGTCACGGCAGGGAGGTCCCA
>JAPLIX010000147.1:2730-3231 GCA_026388865.1 Pseudomonadota bacterium
AGTAACTGTTACATCACATTTACTGTCCGGCGCCTCACATACAATGGTAATATTTGCCATTATTTCGGTTTCAGAATTAGCGGTCACGCTGTTTACCGTAATACCCTGGCATGAAAATGATACCTGTGAGGTATCATCAAAATGGGTATCGCTTCCCACAATGGTAACATCTAATGTATTGCCTTTAAGACCAAATGCCGGCTGAACACCAACACAGGGAGGAGGGAGAGCTCTAGCAACTGAATTTAATAAAAGCAGAAGAGCTGCAATCAAAGCAAACGGGATAATTTTAAGTACTGCATTTCCGCCCATAGTGACCCCCTTAAAGAAAAATGGGCCTTATTCAAGAATTTCAATAGTAACCGAAGCCACAACTGACAACTCGGCAACTACGGTATATCTGCCTGGCTCAACAGGTTGGTGCTCCGGACACATGCGCATATCCCCTTTCATTATATATTCACAGGACTCTTGGGGACTGAGATACTATTTCTTGTTTTC
>JAPLIX010000472.1:0-7104 GCA_026388865.1 Pseudomonadota bacterium
ATCCTGCCTGAGATTGAAAGCGCAGACCACGTGGTGGCCGCGCTCTTTCAACCCCCGGGCAAGGCGCATCATCTGGATCGCGCCGCCCGCCTGGATTACGTTATGGCTGGCAACATGAAGGATGTTTAGTGGTTTCATGGGACTGCTGTAAGCGGTCAATTCGCTGCCACGTTTTTATATGTTACCCCTTGCCTTTTGTCAATGCCTTACTGCCGGAAGAATGTATTGACAATGAGGTGCAAATGTTTTTTAGTATTTCCTAACCCGGACAAGCCGGAACCAAAGTTAACCGCAAAGACTAAAAAAAAACAAAGAAGATAGAATTTGGAACTCAGGAACTCACAAAGGTAAAAACAAAAATTTCCTGATTTCTTGAGTTCCAGATTTTTAATTTTTCTTTCCATTTTTGCAAGAAATTTAGTCTTAAGAGACTACGCATTATCCACGATTTGTAAACACTATGGAAATTAAAATCTGGCCCGACGTTTCCTTTTGGAATGCGGTAGTCATCAAAAATCCTGAGAGCACATTTTTTCACACACCGCTGTGGCATGACCTTGTGGTCAGAACCTATGCGGATTACGCTATTGCCACGCGGGGGTTCATTTTCAGTGATGGCAGGAAGGCGGTGTTCCCGCTCATTCAGACCAGGGAAGGTGGGTTGCTGAAGGGCAAAGCACGTTTGAAATCCTCTGTTTTCGGCGGCTATGGAGGGATCATAGCGGAAAGCAAACTTTCAGGGACTGAGCAGAGCGCTATGTATGATTATCTCCTTTCCCTGAAGGCAAGCATTTCTGTCGATGGCAACCCGTTCTCTCAGTATGCAATACCTGACACGTTTACCCTGAAAAAAGACTTCACCCAGGTGTTCGCGCTGGACTCCACAGAAGAAGAGGTTCTTAAGCGCCTTTCCCGGGGAGCAAAAAGTAATCTTAATCAGGCAAAGAAAAAGGGTGTCAGCGTGAGAACTGCCCGCAGTGAAGAGGAGGTGCTGCGATATTTTAACATTTACCAGGATACCCTTAAACGATGGGGCGATGCTACTCTGTTTGCTTATCCGCAGGAGCTCTTATTGAATATATACCGGCATGGGGGAGACGCGGCGAAGTTTTGGATTGCAGAGAAAGACGGCACCATCATTGCCGGTGCGATTATCTTTTACTGGAACCAGGTGGTGTCCTACTGGCACGGCGCATCGCTGCAGGACTATTTTGATTGCTACCCGAACAACCTCCTGCACATGACCGTTATGAGCGATGCGCTGCACAAGGGCTTCCGCTGCTATGATTTTGGACCCAGCGGCGGCCAGCACGGGGTGGCGCGGTTCAAGCAGTCTTTGGGCGCTGAAAAATATGAATTTCTTTCAGGCCACTGGAAGTACCGCTGGAGAAAAAAATAATGCGCGTTTTAAATCCTGCGTCGCTCGACTTCTGGCAGGAAGTTGCTGAGGTGTGCCCCTGGGCGACTTATTTTCATACGCCGGGATGGGCGCTGGTTATCGCAAAAACCTTTCCCCAGTACGCCCCTGCGACGCTGGGGTTTATTATGGAGAGCGGCGCCAGGGCTGTTATCCCGTTTGTTGTTGAGGAAAAAAGGAAATTTTTAAAAACCGGGAAGCGGTATAAATCCATGGAGCCGGGTGTCTATGGCGGCCTTGTTGCGGACCGGGAGCTTTCTCAGCCTGAGGTTGACGAGATCCTTGCTTATGTACTTAATATAAAAAATACCGAGGGACGCATTGTCGGGAACCCGTTCAAGCAATTTTTGTTTCCTCCGCAAATGAAAACAAAGGAGATGTACACGCAGGTAATTGATCTATCACCCGGCTTTGATGAACTCTGGCAGGGATTCAGCCGCGGGCAGAAAAGCAATATCAAACAGGCGCAGAAAAAACAGGTTACGGTCCGCAGGGCTGAAACAGAACAGGGCATCACCTGCTATTTTGATATCTACGGGCAGACCTTAAAAAGATGGGGAGGGAAAACGATCGCCTTTTATCCACGGCAGCTGTTTCTCAATCTGTTTGAACAAAAAGATCCCCATGTTCATTTTTACCTTGCTGAAAAAGGGGGACATGTTATCGCGGGGATCATCGTGCTTGCCTGGCAGAAAAAGCTGTTGTACTGGCACGGGTGCTCGCGGGAAGATTTTTTCAAAGACTATCCAAACAATCTGCTTCATTATGAGGCTATTAAATGGGCGTGTGAAAACAACTTTACGTATTACGATATGGGTGCAAGTATGGACATGGAAGGGGTTATTAAATTTAAAAAATCATTCGGGGCGGAGCAGCTTGACTTTGCATCCTATCGGTGGAAATGATTTTCAACCATAGGCTGAGGCACGTCGGGGGAATGGTATATGGAGAAAAAAAACAGTTTTTTACGATGGTACATGCAGGACCTCCTGCAGCAGTATAAAAGGAAAAAAGATCTCTATAAGGTATTGAGCCGTAACCCCACCGTCACCATTGAGGAGGACGTGCAGATCTTAAATAGAAAGAGCCTCTCTCTGGGTGAGCGCATCTACATCTCAAAGGGTACTATCCTGCACTGCGGCGGCGGTGAATGGTGCAACCATGGCGGAAAAATAAGCATCGGTGACCACACCTATATCGCTCCCTACGTGGTGCTGTTCGGGGCCGGTGAAATTGAAATACAGCGTAGATGCCAAATAGGGCCGCGGGTGTTCATTACCTCGTTGAGTCCTGATAAGAAGATACTTGAGGATGAGAGCCTTCTGGATATGAAAGTGCCGCCCCATGCATTTGCCAAAGTGGTTATTGAGGAAGGGGTGTTTTTAGGCGCAGGTACAATTGTGCTGATGGGTGTTACCGTGGGACGCGGAACCATTGTACCTCCGGGCAGCATTATTGATAAAGATATTCCGCCCTACTCGCTGGTTGTTTCTGAAAGAAGAAGTAAGGTCATCAGCAGAGATTCGAACTTATTCAGGCCCCGCTAGACCGCCGGCGCTCCGGTATGGTCATAACTGATTCAAGAGCAGAGCACATACTACATGAAACAACTTGTTGCACATTCCCTTCATACCTATCTGTTCCGCACCGGGAGCTGGATCTACAGCCAGCTTAAACAAGTGACCCGGTTTGATTCCCTGGTCATTGCCACCCGCAAGCAGAACCTTGATATCTTCCCCTGGCCGGACGCGTACTACATCAGCGACCTTGCACCGCTAAACAGGTTCCTGCAGCGCGCCTATGCCAAGCGCACCGATTTTTATTACCCCTTCTTTTACAAAGTCTTGAGGAAAAAAAATCCCGCTATGCTGCAATCGCACTTTGGCCACCGCGGCTATTATGACCTTAAGCTCAAGGAGAAACTGAATATACCGCAGGTCACCACTTTTTACGGCCATGATGCTTCAATGATGCCCCAGGACAGCAAATGGCGCAGCAGATACCAGGAGTTGTTTGCCCGCTGCGAGCGCTTGCTGGCCGAGGGTAATCATATGAAAAAGACCCTTGTTGAGCTTGGCTGCGATGAAGCAAAAGTCGTAGTCCAGAGGCTGGGGGTTGACCTGGAGAAGATACCGTTCATTCCGCGCCGGCTGGATACAGACAGGAAGGTGAAAATTCTCATGGCCAGCACCTTCAGGGATAAAAAGGGTATCACCTATGGACTTGAAGCGTTCGCAAAGATTATTGAAAAATACCCGAAGGTCGAGCTTACGCTTATCGGTGATGCGGGCAGGAGCCAGCGGGAGGTTGAGTACAAAAAGGAAATAATGCGGGTCATTGAAAATAAAAACCTGCGCGATAAAATCAATTACCTCGGGTTTCTTCCCTACCCGCAATTTATCGAAGAATCAAAGAAGCATGATATATTCCTGGCGCCGAGCATGCGCGGCTCTGACGGGGAAACAGAAGGAGGCGCGCCGGTCACGCTTATCGAGATGTCTGCTTACGGAATGCCGGTCGTATCAACCCTCCACTGCGATATACCGGAGGTTATCCTTGACAACCGGAGCGGTTTTCTGGTGCCGGAGAGAGATGCAGATGCATTGGCAGAGCGGCTTGAATTTTTAATCACCCATCCGCAGAAGTGGGAGGGAATTGGGAAAGCCGGCAGGGAGCATGTTGAAGCAGAATACGACGGGAAGAAGCAGGCAAAGAAGCTTGAGGATATATACGCGAAGCTTTTGTGAAGGTCCCGCAGTCGATACTCAGTGTTTGCTCTGAATGCCGATCTGAAACAGCATTCCCAGAACAAAGATAATAAGCTTGAAAGAAAAAACCATCCCCGGAGAGACTGTCCAGCCTGGAAGAAGCAGCGCAAACAGGCTTTCACAGACAATATATGAGCCGATAAGCGCTGTTCCAAAGATAATAAATTCCCCGGAGAACACCACAAAGGCGATACCGGTGAGAATACCCAGAACAGCCGGCAGCAGTATTTCACCGCTCAGAATCAATCCGATAGCTCCCCCCACAAGCAGTCCCAGCATAAACAGGCCCACCTGATAGAGGCTTATAAATAATATGCCTCCGAGAATGCCGCCTGCAAACAGACCAAATATCCCGCCCGGCAGCCCGTAGGTTTGGTTGCCCACCAGGTACCCCGGCAGCGCCAGGGCTAAAAAGCCAAAAACAAACAATGATTTTAAAAATACCTGATTGCCCATAAAGCACAGAATAAGCCCGATGAGCAGAATGACAATCCAGAGCTCAGTGTCTAAACGCGATTTGATATTATCAAGCATGTAGTCCTCCAGGCACTGTTGAGAATATATATTAGATTATGCAGAAATTTTTATTAAAAATCCAGCAGTAAAAACGCTTGAGTAAAAACAGTTAAGATGTTATAATATTTCATTATTTCCCTGTGAAATTTATCGGTGGGGATGTAGCTCAGTTTGGGAGAGCACTACCTTCGCACGGTAGGGGTCGAGGGTTCGAGTCCCTTCATCTCCACCATAAAAAAAATGTGTTTTAGATCGGCTGGTTGTCGATGGTACAAGATGGGGACGGCATAGTATGTCAGGACAACTGCCCCATTGCCTGCAATGTAAACCAGCTTGATGCTGACGGAGATGAAATCGGGGATGCGTGTGACCCGGACCCAGGCTGCGGTGGCTGTAGTGGCGTGCAGTGTGAGCTGAAGTGTTAATTTTTATTTACTGGTTGTTCGTGAAAGGTTAAATGATTAAATTGACAAAATTGAATTAATTAAATAAATTAAATAATATTTGACAATATAAAAAAACATATTTATATTTTTCGTTTGACATTTAAATTAAGAAAGTATATATATATTCCGAAAACAATACTCAATCTCGCTTAACTTCGTTTGTTAGATAATTGATAAGGAAGCAGATACTTGTGAAAAAATTAAGCATAAAAGAAAACCAAACATTTTACTTTTTATTCTTATGTTTAGCAATTGCACTTGTGGCAGGAGATGCATTTGCTAAAGTCTCTACTACAACAACCATAGCCTCTACCACAACCACCATCTATATTGCACCCAGCAGCTGCTCTATCAATCTTGACTTGTCAAACGCTCTGCCGAACGGCAATATTTACGGGACTGTTTCTCTGGGACTTCTTCCGGATGCATGTTCTGGAGGCCGTGATGGTGTTCAAATCGTAGTGGATGCTAATCAGAGCATATTCACAACAATCGGGTCCAATTTTGGCATTCAGGTATTCGGGTTCAATTATTTCGGAAATCCCAATGACCTGGTAATCACAACCAGCGGAAATTGGAAACTCAAGGACGATCAGAACCTCTCAGAGTTCGGAGTATTTATTGAAGATACATACACCACCGGTTCTAACCGGCAGGACCCGCTGATAGTAAACATCTGCAATCTTTATAGTGACTTACGCGTGGGAGACTTTGTTGTTCCGAATGCAGATGGTTACTACTTTGCTGCCCACATAGCTGATTTCACTTTTAATGGAGCTAATGGAGTTAACAGTGCCTGGTTTTCAACAACACAGGACTGCTCACCGCCCCCGACGACTACGGTAATGCCGACGACAACGACCACTTCTGTTCAGCCGACGACAACGATCATGCCAACCACCACCGTCATGCCAACCACCACCGTCATGCCGACCACCACCGTCATGCCGACCACCACCGTCATGCCGACCACCACCGTCATGCCGACGACAACCGTCATGCCGACTATTACCACGACGGAAATTCCGACCACTACGACCACAGTGCCGGAGATAAATGTTACTACTACTATTATCATTATTCCAGTTACCACGACAACAGTTGAGCCCACGACGCTGATTGAATTAAAAGAATTTACAGCACTTCCGGGAAACAGAGCCGTGACCCTTACGTGGGTGACTGAAAGCGAGATTGATAACATCGGGTTTAACATCTATGGCGCGGAATCAGAGTTCGGAGAATACACCAAGATTAATGCCGCGCTGATTCCGGCAAGGGGTTCGGCAACCAGTGGAGTCGCATATGAGTTTGTAGATGACGGCCTGCAGAACAGAAAGACTTATTACTATACCCTTGAAGATATCGACTTGAATGGAAAATCAACCACGCATGGGCCAATAAGTGCAACACCAAGGTTTATTTTTGGAATATTTAATAAGTAAGAAAAAATTTATGAATTAATTCAGGGAGGATATAAACCATGAAAAAAGAATATGAAGCACCAAAAGTAATAACGTATTCAGAAGATGAAATCATAGAAATACTTGGCCCGGCACAAACCTGCTCACCGAGTCCGTGTCCAACGTATCAATAAAAGATTGAGGAAGGAAAACGTATTATTATAGGCTCGAGCAGGATATTGTTTTAAATGGTACGAGTACTTTGCAAGGCCCGAAAAAAGCAAATCAACGATTTTTATATATTTTAGGAAATATTTTACTTAAATATATATAGTTTCGATTATAAAGGACAGGTGTCATTATGGCATCTGTCCTTTATTTTGTGCGCCCGGCAGGGCGCATCTACTTGGGAGTGAGGCAGTAACTGTATTCAGCCGAAGCCAAGTCTCCTGCAGGCCCGGGAAGGGAAACTGTTAGTCCCGACACGTCGGGATGTCGTGGGTGACTGCGAATCTGAAGGAAGCCGGAGGCAAAGTCCCGGCCTGACGAACAGAAAC
>JAPLIX010000472.1:7114-7478 GCA_026388865.1 Pseudomonadota bacterium
CTGCATAAGCCGGACGAGTCCCGCAAAGCGGGATCCAATACTGCCCGAAGCTTATGAAGTAGATGCAGCAGGTGGATGGGATGAAAGTTATCGTTCTTACCCGGGGAGACCCCGCGCGTGAGAGCGAGCGGGGAGTCAGCAGAGGCCATAGTACTCCGGCATGACATGAGAGCCGGGGGAAGGGCTGAACGTAAAGAGGTCTTTAACTGTTGCAAGATTTGAGAACAATGCAATGAAAGCAGCCAACCCGACAAAAGTTGGGACTACCAGCGCGAGGTAGGAGTGGAACTCCGAGGTAACGCAGAAGAGCCGAGTATTGCTTCAGCGTCGGCAGGAGGAGAAGCCGGGGCTTGCTGTGATTTAC
>JAPLIX010000398.1 GCA_026388865.1 Pseudomonadota bacterium
CTTGGCATACTGGACCGGTATTTTTCGCTGCGCCCGCTCCATGTAAATAATGCCGCCCACAACCAACACCATAACAGCAATAACCAGCAGAATGAGAAGCGGGCCCATTTCACCGGTCTGCATCAGCCTGACCGTACTGATGATGGCCGAGGGCATCCGGGCAACAATACCGGCAAAGATGATGAGCGAAATGCCGTTACCAATGCCCCGCTCAGTTATCTGTTCACCGAGCCACATAATAAACGCGGTGCCGGAAGTGAGGGTGATAATGGTCATCAGGCGGAACCCCCATCCTGCCGCAAGCACCACCGGCTCGCCTGCGGGCCCGGCCATTTTCTCCAGGCCCACGCTGATGCCAAACCCCTGAATGATACTCAGGATGACGGTGCCATAGCGGGTGTACTGGGTAATTTTTTTCCTTCCCGCCTCCCCCTCCTTTTGCAGTTTTTCCAGGTACGGGATGACCATGGTGAGCAGCTGCAGAATAATGGAAGAGCTGATATAGGGCATGATTCCCAGGGCAAAGACCGACATGTGTTCAAGGGCGCCGCCGGAAAACATGTCCATGAATCCAAACAGCGTGCCCTTGGCCCGGGCAAAAAACGCTGCCAGGGCATTGCCGTCAATACCCGGCGTGGGAATATGCACCCCGACCCGGTACACAGCGAGCAGCAGAAAGCTTATAATAATGCGCTTGCGCAGCTCAGGAATCTTGGGTATGTTTTGGAATCCGCCGATCACTTAGAGCTCCTCGACCCGCCCGCCTGCGGCCGTTATTTTATTATAGGCAGACTGACTGTATCTATGGACTTTCACCACCAGGGGGCGGTCTATCTCCCCATCCCCCAGAACCTTTATGCCATCGTAGATATTGGTGACCAGGCCGGCCTTCAGCAGCGCTGCAGGGTCTACCGTGCTCTGTGCTTCAAAAACGCACAGCTGCTGCACATCCACCAGTGCATACTGTTTTTTGAATATATTGGCGAAGCCCCGTTTGGGCAGCCGTCTTTTGAGGGGCATCTGGCCGCCTTCAAAGCCAACCGCGGTCGTTCCTCCGGAGCGTGCTTTCTGCCCTTTATGCCCTTTACAGGCCGTCCCTCCGTGACCTGAGCCCTCGCCGCGGCCGACCCGCTTTCTGTTCTTGCGCGACCCCCGGGGGGGGGAAAGCGTACTTAAATCCATCACCGTTTTCCTCATGCGTTAGACCGCCTCCTCCACTTTCAGGAGATGGTGCACCTTGACAATCATCCCCCGAATCTGGGGAGTATTATGAAATATTTTAGTCGTGTTCAGTTTATGCAGTCCCAGGCTCTGCAGAACGCGTCTCTGCTTTTCCGGCCTGCCGATTTTACTTCGTACCAGGGTTACTTTCAGTTTAGCTGCCATTGTCCGTTCTCTTCATAAGTAGGTTGCGTTGATTAAAAATGCCAGCGCGCGCTGTTCAGGCTGGCGCCGTGAGCCTGCTCAGTCCTTCCAGCGTTGCTTTAATCACGTTATGGGGGTTGCGCGATCTGATGCATTTGGTGAGAATGTTTTTCACCCCCGCCACTTCCATAATGGCCCGGACCGCTCCACCGGCAATAACACCGGTACCTTCAGCTGCAGGCTTCATAAATACCTTGCCGGCGCCAAAGCGGCCGATTGTTTCATGGGGAATGGTGCCGTTCATAATGGGTACGGTGATGAGTTCTCGGCGCGCATGCTCAATTGCTTTTCTGATAGCCTCCGGGACTTCCTTGGCCTTTCCCAGGCCTGATCCCACATGGCCTTTCCCGTCGCCCACCACCACCAGCGCGCTAAAGCTGAAGCGCCGTCCGCCCTTTACTACTTTTGCTACACGGCTTATATGAACGATTTTATCAATAAATGTGAGTTCGTCTGCGCTTGCAAATGCCAAACCATGACCTCCTTAAAATTTTAAACCTTTTTCTCGTGCAGCATCAGCCAGTGCCTTGATACGGCCATGATACAAATAGCCGTTGCGATCAAACACCACGCGCTCCACCTTCAGCGCCAGCGCTTTTTCAGCCACCAGGGTTCCGACCTGCTGTGCCGCTGCAATGGTATCTGCTGTCTTTAGTTTTCCCCGCAGCTCTTTACTCCGGGTTGACACCCCCAGGACCGTGCTTCCCTGCGCATCATCAATCAACTGTGCGTAGATATGATGAAGGCTCCGGTAAACAGTAAGCCGGGGCCGTTCAGCAGTACCGGCAATGTTCTTGCGAATCCTTTTTTTTCTTCTCAGGTGCTTTCTGTTTTTTTCTTCCCGTGCACTCACGAATCTTCACCTACCCTCTAGAGAGCGTTTATGGTATTTATTTTGCCCCGCTTTTGCCAACCTTGGTTTTTATCACTTCACCAAGATAGCGGATGCCCTTTCCCTTGTAGACATCTGGCTTTCTCAGGCTTTTAATTTTGGCTGCGATCTGGCCCACCAGCCCCTTGTCAATTCCCTCGATGGTAATGACCTGCTTCTCAACCTTGCCCTTAATGCCTTCGGGCAGGGGGAAATTGATCGGGTGAGAATATCCCAGCGTTAAATTGAGCATATTATTGCTCATGTCGGCACGATAGCCGACGCCAACAATCTCCAGCTCTTTTTTATATCCCTGGGTGACCCCTGACACCATATTGGCAACGAGGCTGCGGGTAAGGCCGTGCAGGGCGCGGATTTTATTCTGTTCAGACAATCGTGTTACGGTGATGCTGTTGTCTGTAACGTCTATCTTCAGTCCTTCAGGTATTGCATGCTGCATTTTGCCCTTGGGGCCTTCCACCTGAAGAACTGCCCCCTGCAGGTTTATACGAACCCCCTGGGGTACCACTATGGGAAGTTTTCCAACTCGACTCATGGTTATTTCCTCTAACAGCAGGAGCAGATAAGCTCGCCCCCGATACATTCTTTGCGTGCTTGCTTGTCAGTTACAATGCCTTTTGAGGTTGACAGGATAGCCAGCCCCAGCCCGCTTTTTATCGGGGGAATTTCATCTTTAGCGACATAGACGCGCCGGCCCGGTTTTGACAGGCGGCGCAGATCTGACACCGCCGGCTGTTTACGTGCATCATATTTCAAATAGACCTGCAGCAGCGATTTATGTCCCTCAGTCAGCACCTTATAATTTTTAATATAGCCTTCATTCTTGAGCGCCTGGAGAATGCTCACCTTCATCCGGGAAGATGGCATATCCACCTTTGCAAAGCGTGCCTTATAGCCGTTTCTGATCCGCGTAAGCATGTCGGCAATTGGATCGGTCATCATGGTTGCTATCCCCTTATCGTATGGTTCCTGTTACCAGCTTGATTTTATGACCCCGGGTATTTCTCCCTTGAGGGCTAAGTTCCGGAAGCAGATCCTGCACATGTCAAATTTTCTGTAATATGCCCGGGGGCGACCGCACAGCGGACAGCGCCGGTAGTTTCTTACTTTAAATTTATTAGGCCGTTTTGCCTTGGCAATTAATGATTTCTTGGCCACGAGGCTTCTCCTTGCTGAAATAGACTAATCCCTGAATGGCATTCCCATCATCTTCAGGAGGGCTTTACCCTCTTCATCAGTTTTTGCCGTTGTCGAAACCACAATACTCATGCCCCTGATTTTATCAATCTTGTCATAGTCGATCTCGGGGAAAATAATCTGCTCGCGGATACCCAGCGCATAGGTTCCTCTGCCGTCAAATGATTTGCCGGATACGCCGCGGAAATCCCTGATCCGGGCCAGCGCAATGTTCACCAGGCGGTCAAAGAACTCATACATCCGGTCGCCGCGCAGCGTTACCTTGCAGCCGATGGGCATCCCCTCCCGGAGCTTAAAATTCGCAATCGATTTTTTTGCCCGGGTAACAACCGGCTTCTGCCCGGCAATGGCAGTCATCTCAGCCTGAGCTGAATCTAAAACCTTTGCATTCTGAATCGCCTCTCCCAGCCCCATGTTGATAACTATCTTGTCCAGCCTGGGAACCTGCATTACATTCTTGTAGCTGAACTCCTTCATCAGGGCCGGAACAACTTTTTCCTTATAGAGCGTCTTAAGCCGAGCCATCCACACCTCTCTTATCGATCTAAGATCTCACCGCAGGCAGTGCATGCCCGCGCGGTATTTTTGTCTTCAAGAACGATTTTTTTGATACGCACTGCATCATTGCAGCGGGGGCATACAATATTGACATTGGTTACATTGAGCGGGCCTTCCCGCTCGATAATGCCGCCCTGCCGGGTCTTTCCTCCCGGACGCGCATGCCGCTTGATGAAATTTATTTTTTCGACAATGACGGTGTCCTTTTTATGATTGACCTTGAGGATTTTGCCCGTCTTGCCTTTCTCTTTTCCGGCTAATACCTTAACCGTATCACCTTTTTTAACATGAAACTTGGAGCGCTCCATGCTCATTCTCCTGCACACTGACGGTGCCGACTCCTACAGCACTTCCGGAGCCAGCGATATTATTTTCATGAAGTTTTTAGCCCGCAGCTCACGGGCAACCGGGCCAAAAATTCTGGTGCCAATCGGCTCATTCGCGTTATTAATCAGTACTGCGGAGTTATCATCAAATCTGATGTAGGAGCCATCCGGTCTGCGCACCTCCTTGGCGGTACGCACAATAACCGCTTTCATCACCTCTCCCTTTTTAACTTTCGCATTGGGAATGGATTCTTTAATGGACACCACAATCACGTCCCCCAGGGTGGCATAGCGCCGCCGGGAGCCTCCCAGCACCTTTATACACTGCAGCTTTTTTGCTCCAGAGTTATCAGCTGCAACCAGCGTTGTCTGCATCTGGATCATCTCTGCATCTCCATAGGAATACGGGTCTCCGGTAGTGCTGACACCCTACACTGCTCGTTTGACAATTTCGACAACCTTCCACCGTTTATCTTTACTAAGCGGACGGCATTCCTTGATTAATACGGTATCGCCGATCCGGCAGGTATTGCCCTGATCGTGGGCTTTATAGCGAACCCGCTTTTTAATATACTTTTTATACAGGGAGTGCTTGGTGATACGGACAGTGGCAACCACAACCGTTTTGTCCATTTTATTGCTCACGATCACTCCGGTGCGTGTCTTACTGAGTCCTCTCATATACCGTTTCCTTTTAACCCCTTACTGCCGGTGAAGTTCTTTTTCACGGATCATTGTTTTAACGCGGGCAATGTCCCGTTTTACCTGGACTACTTTCATGGCATTGGAGAGCTGATTGGTTGCCAGCTGAAACTTCAAGTTAAACAGTTCGCCGGCAAAATCTTTTTCTTTCTGTCTGAGCTCATCAACATTCAGCTCACGCAATTCTTTTGCTTTCACAGCTCCTCCCGGGTAATGAATTTCGTTTCAAGCGGCAGCTTATGTGATGCCAGGCGAAAAGCTTCGCGCGCTATCGTTTCCGGGACCCCTTCCATTTCATACAGAATCCGGCCCGGCTTTATGACCGCAACCCAGTCCTCCGGGGCACCTTTACCTTTTCCCATTCTGGTTTCAGCCGGCTTTTTGGTGACCGGCTTATCCGGGAAGATCCTGATCCACAGCTTTCCTCCGCGTTTAATATGGCGCATGAGCGCCACTCTGCCCGCCTCTATCTGACGCGATGTCAGCCACCCGCAGGCCAGTGCTTTCAGTCCATAATCACCGAAGCTTAAGTCGCTGCCGCGGTAGGCCGCCCCCCGGGTTCTTCCCTTCTGCCGTTTCCGGTACTTGATCTTTTTAGGCGCTAGCATGTGCAGCCTTTCCTCTGGTTAACGTTTCTCCGTGAAAAACCCAGACCTTGACGCCGATAATACCATAGGTGGTTTTGGCTTCGGCAAAACCGTAGTCAATATCTGCCCGCAGCGTATGCAGGGGTACCCGGCCTTCCCGGTACCATTCGGTCCGCGCCATCTCAGCGCCGCCCAGGCGGCCGGCACAGGTAATTTTGATCCCCAGAGCTCCGCACTTTAGTGTCGAGGTAACCGCCTTCTTCATGGCCCGCCGGAACGCAACGCGTCGCTCCAGCTGCAGGCAGACGTTTTCCGCAATCAGCTGCGAGTCGGTTTCGGGCCGCTGGACTTCGGAAATATTGATATACACTTCCTTCTCCGTCATCCGCTGCAGCTCGCCCTTCAGCTTCTCTATTTCCGAGCCTTTTTTGCCGATGATGATGCCGGGCCGGGCGGTGAAAATATTAATCCTGCTCTTGTTAGCCGCCCGTTCTATGTCAATGCGTGCAATACCCGCATGATAGAGTTTTGCTTTGATGTACTTTCGTATGCGCAGATCTTCGTGCAGATACCGGCTGAAATCTTTTTCTGCATACCACCGGGAACTCCAGGTTTTTATTATTCCCAGTCGAAATCCTGTGGGATGAGTTTTTTGACCCACGGCTGTACCTCCTGTTTATTTATGCTTCATCAAGAATGACGGTTATATGGCTGCTGCGTTTGCGGATGCGCACGCCTCTGCCCATTGACGCAGGTCTGAAGCGCTTGAGCATGGGCCCCGCATTCACATAGATGTTCTTCACGAACAGAGTGTCAATGTCGATCCCTTCCCTCTTTTCCGCACTGGCCACTGCAGAATGGATGAGCTTGGAAATATACGGGCATGAGGCCTTGGACGTAAAATCCAGCACACTCAAAGCGTCGCTCACCTTTTTGCCCTTTATCAGGTTGGCAACCAGCCGCGCTTTTTGCGGTGAAACGCGGATATATTTTGCAATAGCATTCACTTCCATATGGGTCTGCTTCCCTCTGTATGTACGCTTGTTATGCCGGTTTTTCCTTCTTCTGCGCCTTGCGGTCTCCGGAGTGGCCATGGAAGATCCTGGTCGGGGAAAATTCTCCCAGCTTGTGCCCGACCATGTTTTCCGTCACAAACACCGGGATAAACTTTTTCCCGTTGTGCACGGCAAAGGTCATTCCGACCATCTCGGGGATTATGGTTGAACGGCGCGACCAGGTCTTGATCACTTTTTTGTCGTTTGTCTCGATGGCCTTCTGTACCTTGCGCGACACACTTTCGTCGATGAAAGGCCCTTTTTTAAGTGAGCGTGGCATTATGTACGTCTCCGTGTTCAGTCCTAACTATTTGCCCCTTTTCTTTATAACATACTGGTCAGTGCGTTTGTTCTTGCGGGTCTTATATCCTTTGGTTGGAACACCCCACGGCGTACAGGGATGACGCCCGCCTGAAGAGCGGCCTTCACCGCCTCCCATGGGATGATCAACCGGGTTCATGGCAACGCCGCGCACCCGCGGCTTCTTGCCCAGCCAGCGGTTGCGGCCTGCTTTCCCGATGGAAATCTTTTCATGATCGAGGTTTCCCACCTGACCGATGGTTGCATAGCACTCCTGATGCACCAGCCGTACTTCACCTGAAGGCAGTCTGAGTTGCGCATAGCTGCCTTCTTTTGCCATGATTTGAGCAAAAGAGCCGGCGCTGCGCACAATCTGTCCGCCTTTTCCCTGCTTCAGTTCCACATTGTGAATGAGGGTGCCAATGGGAATCCGCCGTATGGGAAGCGCGTTCCCCAGCCGGAACTCGGCCTCTTCCCCGGCCATAAGCACATCGCCCACCGCAAGATCCTTGGGCGCCAGAATATATCTTTTTTCCCCGTCGTTATAGTGGAGGAGCGCTATCCGGCTCGACCGGTTCGGGTCATATTCAATGGTGGCAACCGTTGCCGGTATATCCCGTTTATCCCGCTTCAAGTCAATAATGCGGTACATCTTTTTGTGGCCGCCGCCAATGTAGCGGGCGGTTACTCGGCCGTAACAATTTCTCCCACCGGACCTTTTCAGGGGCAGCAGAAGGCTTTTTTCCGGTTTATCAGTGGTAATTTCTTCAAAGCTGGATACTGTCTGAAAACGCCTTCCCGGTGATGTTGGTTTAAAAGACTTGACCGCCATAGTTATGCTCCGTTTGCCAGAATATGCAGCAGGCAGATTGCAAGGGCTGCGCTGCTTTTGGTTACACTCCCTCAAAGAAGTCGATCGATGCGCCTTCCTTCAGGGTAACGATCGCTTTCTTCCAGTCAGACTTCTTGCCGATGGTGCGCCCGAGGCGCTTATGCTTTCCTTCCCGGTTAATGGTATTGACGCTTAAGACCTTTACTTTAAAAAGTTTCTCCACGGCAGTGCGGATTTCAATTTTATTTGCCCTCCGGTCAACCTCAAAGCTTACCTGATGAGCACTTTCTTTCTGGACCGTGCTTTTTTCCGTTACCAGCGGGCGACGGATAATCTGATGCAGCTCTTTCATACAGCAAGCCTCCCCTGAAGTTTCTCCACGCAGGGTTGCGTAATAACGATGTGTTCATACTTCAGCACATCATAGACGTTAAGACCTTCCGGTCGCAGCACTTTAACATGCGGCACATTCCGGGCGCTCATCTCCAGATTCAGGTTTTCCTGCTCAATGATGAGCACATTGCTGAGCCCTAACTGCTTCAGGATCGAAACCACTGCTTTGGTTTTAATTACCGGGAACTCCAGCTTGTCAATGATGAGCATTTTATTTTCTTTAAGTTTCATGCTCAGGGCTGAGCACAGCGCCAGCTTGCGAACTTTTTTGGGCACCGCGATTTCATAGGAGCGGGGCGTAGGACCAAACACAATGCCGCCGCCGCGCCACAGCGGTGAACGCGAAGAGCCGGCGCGCGCGCGGCCGGTCCCCTTCTGCTTCCAGGGCTTTTTACCGCCACCGCTCACCGCGGTTCTGTTTTTGACTGCTGCCGTGCCGCTTCTTCTCTTGGCCAGCTGCGAGAGCACCACATCGTAGAACAGCTGCTTCCTGAGCGGTGCCTTAAACACCGTATCGCTCACATCGATCTGTGATATTTTATTCCGGCTGGTATCAAATACATCTACTGCTGTCATTTCTCACCCGCTTTACGTTATCGTTGACCGCACGACGCTGGTCTCACCAGGCCCCGCCCGGTCAGGCTGTCTTCTGCTGATAGAGCGTTACGATGCTGTTGCGTGCTCCTGGCACTGAGCCTTTGAGCAGGAGCAGATGCTCCGTTTCCCGTATCTCTATAATTTCAAGATTTTTCATGGTGACCTTCTGTGACCCCATGTGCCCGGGCCCCCGCATCCCCTTGAGCACCCGTGACGGATCGGCGCTTGCTCCGATGGAGCCCGGCGCCCGGTGAAACATTGACCCATGGGTGGCCTGGCCGCCCTTAAAGTTCCACCGGTTCATTACGCCGGCAAACCCCTTGCCCTTGCTGATGCCGGAGACTTTCACCTTGTCTCCGACCTTGAACATTGACAGGGTTAGATCCTGGCCGACCTGATAGGCATCGGCGTCATCAATGCGCAGCTCCTGCAGTACCGCAAAGGCTCTGCCGCCCGCTGCCTTGCAATGGCCCAGGATGGGCTTTGCAGTTTTTTTCAGCTTTTTATCGCCAAAACCGACCTGCAGGGCGCTGTACCCGTCTTTCTCAGGGGTTTTCTTCTGCACCACACAGCAGGGCCCGGCCTGAATGAGCGTTATCGGAACCATCTGCCCGTCCCGGGAAAATATTTGTGTTATGCCTAACTTTTTTCCTATTAATCCAAGTACCACGTGTCCTTCTCCATCAATGGTCTAATAGCTTGAGCCGTCAATACCTGAAGCAGCAGGCGTTACAGCTTTATTTCCACATCCACACCTGCTGAA
This sequence comes from Pseudomonadota bacterium, assembly GCA_026388865.1. Lineage (GTDB taxonomy): Bacteria > Desulfobacterota > WTBG01 > CAIYCZ01 > CAIYCZ01 > JAPLIX01. The sequence goes on from JAPLIX010000398.1 coordinate 9,628, forward strand.
AGATCCAGTTTCATCAGGGCATCAATGGTCTGCTGAGTGGGCTCAAGGATATCCATGAGTCGCTTATGGGTTCTGATTTCAAACTGCTCGCGCGATTTTTTATCTACATGAGGAGAGCGCAGCACACAGAACTTATTGATACTGGTTGGCAGCGGGATCGGGCCAACCACTTTCGCTCCGGTCCGCTTTGCCGTATCCACGATCTCTGCCGCTGACTGGTCCAGCAGCCGGTGGTCGTAGGCTTTGAGGCGAATGCGAATCTTTTGTGTTTCTGTTAATTCCTCAACCTTTTCCTTTTTCATTACCATGCCTCATTTATTCTATAATATCACTGATCACGCCGGCGCCTACCGTCCGCCCGCCTTCCCGGATCGCAAACCGCAACTCCTTCTCCATCGCGATCGGCATGATCAACTCTATCACCATGCTTACATTATCTCCCGGCATCACCATCTCCACTCCCTCCGGCAGCGTCACCACTCCCGTCACGTCCGTCGTCCGAAAATAAAACTGCGGCCGGTACCCATTGAAAAACGGCGTGTGCCGCCCCCCTTCTTCCTTCGCCAAGATGTATACCTCACTCTTGAACTTCGTGTGCGGCGTGATGCTCCCCGGCTTTGCCAAAACCTGCCCGCGCTCCACGTCATCGCGCTTCGTCCCCCGCAACAGCACCCCGACGTTGTCTCCCGCCTGCCCTGAATCCAGTATCTTCCGGAACATCTCCACCCCCGTGCACACCGTCTTCACCGTCGGCCGGATCCCTACGATCTCCACTTCCTCTCCTACCTTCACCTGCCCCCGCTCGACGCGTCCCGTTACCACCGTCCCGCGCCCCGAGATGCTGAATACATCCTCCACCGGCATCAAAAACGGCTTGTCAATGTCCCGCACCGGCTCCGGTATGTAGGAGTCCACCGCTGCTATCAGATCCAGGATGCACTTGTACTCCGGCGCATTGATATCTTTGCTGCTGCCCTCCATGGCCTTCAAAGCACTGCCCTTGATGATCGGTATCTCATCCCCGGGAAACTCATACTTGCTCAAAAGCTCCCGAATCTCAAGCTCCACCAGCTCGATCAGCTCCGGATCATCCACCATGTCCGCCTTATTTAAAAATACCACGATCGACGGCACCCGCACCTGCCGTGCCAGCAGTATGTGCTCCCGCGTCTGCGGCATCGGCCCGTCGGCCGCGCTTACCACCAGGATCGCCCCGTCCATCTGCGCCGCTCCCGTGATCATGTTCTTGATATAGTCTGCATGCCCCGGACAATCTGTGCTATCGCGATCGTCAGCCCCCGCTCCTTCTCCTCCGGCGCCTTGTCGATCTGATCGTAGTCCATTACCTGCGCCAGTCCCTTCAAGCGCAGCACCCTCGTGATTGCACTCGTCAATGTCGTCTTCCCGTGATCGACGTGCCCGATCGTCCCTACATTGACATGCGGCTTCGTCCGCTCAAATTTCTTCTTCGCCATCGCTGCCTCCTGTTACCTAATAAAAAAGTTATGTATAATGGTTAAAGTTACTATTATTATATAAAGGGGTGCTGGAGCCCACGACCGGAATCGGACCGGTGACCTCTTCCTTACCAAGGAAGTGCTCTACCAACTGAGCTACGTGGGCTTTCTCTACACGAAACGTATGGAGCGGGAGACGGGATTCGAACCCGCGACCCTCAGCTTGGAAGGCTGACGCTCTGGCCAGCTGAGCTACTCCCGCACAGTACGGGGTTTATCATCAATTAGCTTCTATAGCGCGTGTGGTGGAGAGGGGAGGATTCGAACCTCCGAAGTCTGAGACAACAGATATACAGTCTGCCCCCTTTGGCCGCTCGGGAACCGCTCCCCAGAGTATGGAGCTGGCGATGGGATTCGAACCCGCAACCTGCTGATTACAAAACAGCTGCTCTACCATTCAGCTACGCCAGCAAATAGTTCTTATTGACGTTGGCTTTTATATTCTGGTTAAATCAATAAACAGCGCTCTATAATGATTCACTAAAAGATATGGCATGCTATGAAGTGCCGGTGTTTTATTTTTTTTCGATGCCATTATCCATAGAAGAAAGATTATAATAACTTATTGTGCTGGTAGGTTCTTTAAGCAGGAAACGTTTTTCCCGTGCACTCTTTAAAGCACGTATCGCGCGCAATGGTGGGCGATACTGGATTTGAACCAGTGACTTCTACCGTGTGAAGGTAGCACTCTCCCGCTGAGTTAATCGCCCGTAAACCTAAATATTTAATACAAAAGTTTTTTTTAAACAACCCTCTTGTAATATACAAAATACCGGCTGTTAAAGGGTTTTTCAGGGGCTGGCTATTTAAAAATTGAAAATTTCCCCCGTTTTTCCTCTTCCGCCGGCGTCCTGTTCCGTGTTTCTTCCAGCTCTGTCTTCATTTTATAGGCCTGCAGCCCCAGATTCTTCAGCTGCTCATCTTTTTCCTTCAGTTTATCGTTAAGTTCCTGAATTTTTTGCTCTCCGGCCTGCAGTTGCCCATCCCTGGCGGCAAGTCCATCCCGGAACTTTTCCAGCTGCAGATTATACTGTTCCTCAAGCGCCGCAATCCTATCCTCAAGCGCCGCAATCCTGTCTTTATAGCTTTGGATATCAATCTCATATCTGTTTTTTATTTCAAAATACGCCTTGATAATTGAAAAATCAGCATATGATTCCTGTGCCATAGCAACACCCCCTATATTATTTCTTATTGCCGGAATTCCCCTGATGCGGTAATGCCCAGCTGATCCATAGTGAGCTTCATTTCTTCCGGCATAAGCGTCATCATCAGGGCATCCTCGCGGGTTATCATCTTATTTGCAATGAGCGCGATAAGCGACTGTTCAAGACTTTGCATGCGATAGAGAGAAACCGATTTTTCCATTTCCTCCCGAATTTCCCGGAGCTGGTTCTTTACGATCAGCTCTTTTATCCGTTGACTGGCGATTAAAATATCAACTGCTGCTATCCGCCCCTTTTCGTCTCTGCAAGGCAGGAGCCGCTGCGATATTATCCCCAGCAGTGCATTTGAGATCTGGATGCGGATCTGGGGCCGCATCTCGGCCGGAAATACATCGACGACCCGGGCAATGGCATCGTAGGAACTATTGGCGTGAATGGTGCTGAACACCAGGTGACCGGTTTCAATAGCGCTCAGGGTTATGCTCATAGTATCAATGCTTCTCATTTCTCCCAGCAGAATCGCATCCGGGTCCTGGCGCAGGGCATCTTTTAAAGCCACTTCAAATGACGGGGTATCCAGCCCCACTTCGCGCTGGGTTATAAATGAGTGGTTATCCGTAAAGGAAAATTCAATCGGGTCCTCAATGGTAATGATATGCTTGGTGGAGGTCTGATTGATGTAGTTTATCATGGCAGCAAGGGTAGTTGATTTGCCGCATCCCGTAGGGCCTGCAACCAGCACCAGGCCATGCGGCTTATCGCAGAGTGTTTTCAAAACCTGCGGCAGACCAAGCGACTCTATGGTGGGAACATCTGACGCAATATTCCGGAAGGCAAAGGCAACGCTGCCCCGCTGCTGAAAAATATTGACCCGGAAGCGCCGGAGATTTTCTATAACATAGGACATGTCAAGGGAAAATTCCCTGCAAAAGCGTTCCTTCTGGATATCGGTGAGCAGGGCGTTAAAAATCTCCTCAGTCTCCTGGCGCGTAATCGCGGGGTGCTCGACCGGCTTCAAAACCCCGTCAATGCGCAATAGAGGAGGAGCCCCGGCCCGGATATGCAGATCAGAGGCGCTGCTTTTCACCATATTTTGAAGCATCAGGTTCAAATCCATTGCCGTAGACCTTTAACCGTTACCCGCTTAATAGTATTTTATATATATATCATTTATAAAGCTCGCTATTCAATATAAAAAATAGCTCATTGACGTAATTAGTTTTTTTCGGGATTTTGACTTTACATGACGTAATTAGTTTTTTTCGGGATTTTGACTTTACATGAAAAATATGAGAAGGAAGAGAATAGTAGTATTGAGTAAATTCATTTTGCTGGAGCAGACTAAATGGCCGCCGGGGGACATCGTTCCCCGGAGGAAAGTCCGGGCACCACAGGGCAGGGTGGTCGCTAACAGCGACCGGGGGCGACCCCAGGGAAAGTGCAACAGAAAGCAGACCGCCCTGGAAAGTTGAAAAAAACTTTTCAGGGTAAGGGTGAAACGGCGAGGTAAGAGCTCACCAGTCCCGGTGGCGACATCGGGAGCTTGGCAAACCCCACCCGGTGCAAGACCAAATAGGGAAGCGTTTGAGGGCGGCCCGCCTGATGCTTCCGGGTAGGTTGCTTGAGGCGTCTGGCAACAGGCGTCCCAGATGAATGGCCATTGCCTGATTCCTCGCGGATTCAGGAACAGAACTCGGCTTACTGGCTGCTCCAGCATTTTTTATTTTCTAAGCCACCAATGAACACGAATAGCCGCTAACAGTTTATCAGGTCACCTCATGGATGAAAAAGGAAACACCGGCATCACCAGACAGCAGGCTCTTGAGTTGATAAAAAAATATCTGCCGCAGGATAACCTGGTAAAACACTGCCTGGCGACTGAGGCGATCATGCGGGTGCTGGCCGGAAAGATGGGCTGCGATGAGGCGGTGTGGGGAATCGCCGGACTGCTTCATGACCTTGATTATACTGAGACTAAAGACCAGATGGCGCAGCACACCCTGCAAACGGAAAAAATCCTGCAGGGCATCGGTGTCAGCCGGGAAGTTATTGATGCCATCAAAGGCCACAACGCTGACAACCTCGGGTTCCAGCGAAAGACCGCCCTTGAACATGCGCTCACTGCTGCCGAATGCATCACCGGCCTCATTGTGGCAACGGCGCTGGTGTATCCTGACAAGAAGCTTGCCAGCGTTAAGCCGCAATCAATCATCAAGAGGATGAAGCAGAAGGAGTTTGCCCGCAGCGTGAACCGCGATTATATACGTGAATGTGTAAAGATCGGCATTCCCCTGGAGGAATTTGCGGCATTAAGCCTCGCGGCCATGTGCACGGTGAGCGATGAGCTGGGCTTATAATAGTTATCCTTACCCTGCCAGCCTGATTGTCGGAGAAACGCAATCAGCCGGAGCCACAAAGAGCTCAAAATCCCGCTTTATATTATTATTACTGAACGCTTGGTTTATTGCCTCTATGGCAAGCTCCCGGGTATTGCGCTCTTTGCTGAGGTGGCCGAGCATAACCGCGGCCGGCGGGCGCTTGCTCAGCTTGCGCGCATTACAGAGCAGGTCTGCAACGTTTTCATTTTTCATATGATAGTGGCTGTTGGGGTTGGGGTGTTTTTTCAGCAGCCCCGGATTATGGTTTGCTTCTACATAGATAAAGTCTGCATCAATAAAATGGTCAAGCAGGCCGTCCCAATTATGGAAATCCGTCATAATAACAATCTTGAGCAAACTCCCTCGATGTCTATACTGAATCACAAAACCATAATTATCGTGCTGCGGGCTATGAGGAATCTTTACCGGCATGATGGTGAATTCGCCTAGATTGAAGGCAATGCTGGAAAAAGGCTTAAGGTTAAGATTTTCGAAGCGGTCATCCTGAAAAAATTTGTCCTGGAATTGATTAACAAGCCCTTCGTGTATGCGGACGGAAATTCCGTGCTCTTCCAGAACACGCAGGGTTGAATAATTTATATGGTCCTGGTGCAGATGCGAGACAAGCACCGCGCTGATGCCCCCTATTTCTCCGGCGTGCTGAGAAAGAAGGGCTCGGCAGAGTTTCTGCGAATTCAATCCGCAATCTATTAAAATAGAGGTTTGCTCGGCCCATAACATAAGACAGTTGCCACTGCTGCTCGAGCGAAGTGTCTTAAAATAAAGTGCCACAATAACAGATCCCTCCTCCGTATGCCGGTAACCGTTGTTATAGAATCGACTCCATCAATAATTCTGCTCAAAGTCTTAATCGCACAACCTTTCTTGAATTATGCAATTCTGACATAAGCTTCATATACAGTTCCACGGCTTCATCCCGCTCATCGCCGAAAGCATATTCCCCGTCATTGTCAACGCCCTGCTCAAGCATTTCAGTAAGAATTGCATCCCAGTCTGCGTTTCTTAAGATTGCTGCTTCTTCTTCATTGATAATGCCGCGCTGCACGCCTTCATCAATATTTTTTCCCTCCGGCGGCGGGTCAAAAACCGTGTCATCGCCACCCTGCCAGCGGTGAATCTGCCACTTCAAATCTTCCAGGCCGTAAAAAACCCTGCACGGTTCTTTGTCTGTGACCTCAAGAACTGAAAACCCCATGGCTGATACTTCTTCATATTCTGGCATATCAAGGGGTTCCATGAACGGCATCACCAGGGCCTTTTCCCCGGACTCTTTGTCTGTAATTTTTACCGGGTACAGGGCAAAGCCGACATTGCCGCACGCTTCGCAGTCAAAAAAGTTTACCTCGTCATTAAAAATTTTATTATCAAGATTATGGTCTTCACCGGTGGTGATTTCCGTCCAGAGCTCTCGCTCAAAGATGTTTTCGCATTTATTGCATTGCAGGATCGCGCTGTGCCTGGTGTACATGTATGCATGGCTCCTTTTCGAATGTGAAGCAGGCTCTCTATTGCGTGGCTGTCAGGTGATACCAACCAGTGGTACTGCTCATGAGGTGATAAGTATAGTAACATATAAACAATGCCACGGGTAATCAATTATAAAAAGTGCGGTGCCTATCAGTGATCATAAACTTACTATCTCTCCCTTATTCGCGTTTCTACTGCAGTTTTCTTTATTGACAGCCGTTGTTTAAAGTAATACTGTTAGAAAGTAATACCTTTTACTTCTTACACAAAAGGAGGCATGTTCATGCGCGTTACCATTAAAGGACAGGTCACTATTCCCCGGGATGTTCGTGAAAAGCTGGGAATCGTCCCCCATTGCGAGGTTGATTTTAAGGAAGAAAAGGACCGTGTGTATCTTGTCAGAAAGACGGGCAAAAGCACGAAGCGCAAAAGCAAATTTAGCCGGTTCAGGGGAGTGGCGACGGTCAAGATGACTACCGATGAAATCATGGCACTAACCAGGGGATAACCATGCGCGGCGTTCTTGTCGATTCCAGCATCATTCTTGATGTTTTTGAAAACGATCCGGTATGGGCAGACTGGTCTGAGGCAGCCCTTGATAACTACTCCACAAGGATGCCGCTGTTTATAAACCCGGTTATCTACGGGGAAGTGTCGATCGGCTTTCAGCGCATTGAGGAGCTGGAGGAGGCACTTGCCGGGTGCGGGTTGCGGATGCTGGCGATACCCAGGGAGGCACTTTTTCTCGCGGGCAAAGCCTATTTGAAATACCGCAGACGCAAAGGCAGCAAGGCCTCGCCTCTGCCTGACTTTTTCATCGGCGCCCATGCCGCAGTGGAAAACCTGCTATTGATGACACGGGATGTAAAGCGCATAAAAACATATTTTCCGACTGTCAAAACAGTAGCTCCATAGAATTGATGCCAGGCACAAAATAGGCGCCGGGCCCTATTTACTCCCGCAGAGCAGATTATCGCTACAGCCAAAGAATCTTCCCGCTTGACAACATTGTCCGGTATGACATATGGTAATACCAGGAGGTAAATGTATGGGAAGAGCAAAAATAGCCATATCGCTTGATCAGCAGCTCCTCTATCGCCTTGACAGCCTGGTAAAGAAAGAACGATTTCCCAACAGAAGTCAGGCTATACAGGAAGCAGTTGAAGAAAAACTGGAACGGATGAACAAAAGCCGTCTTGCGCAGGAGTGCGCCAGGCTTGATCCAGCCTTTGAAAAAGCCCTGGCTGAAGAAGGGCTGTCTGAGGAGATTTCTGAATGGCCAGAATATTAAGGGGAGAGATTCGCTGGGCTGACTTGAATCCGGTGCGCGGCCGTGAACAGGCTGGCCTGCGGCCGGTACTCATCCTGAGTCAGGATGTTTTTAATGAGCGATCGGGTACGGTCATTGGGATGGCAATTACCAGCCAGCAGCAGCATGCAGGGTTTCCGCTCACCTTAGAGTTGAAAGCTGCTGGATTGCCTAAGCGCTCCTGGCTGAAAATCGGTCAGATAAGAACCCTTGCCACGGAAAGAATCGGCAAAAAGCTCAGCCATGTGGCTCCCGAAGAATTGGCTCAGGCTATCGAAGGCTTAAATGAAATTATAGGAACGTGATGGTCAGTTCAATTGTAAAATTCGCTAACAAAACTATATTAGTTGATAGTTAGGGTTTGACCCCATTTTCATTCCAAAGACTGCAAGACTGAGAAAGTCGTACCAGGTGATCCCGAATAGAGCCGAGGTAGACTTCAAACGCAAAACAACTTCACCCAACAAATGTAAGTGAAAAATAGGAACAGTCTGTTCCCCGATGGTTCCTTCAATGAATCCCTATACCTCTATGCGTGTTGGCTGCCAACGCACATAATTACTGTCGTGAGGATTGGTATGGATAAATTGATCTGTCGCCAATTGAGATAGTCTCGATGGTTCCAACCTTACAGCTGCAAAAGGGTTGTGATAGACTTCGAGGCCGAGGCCATACTGTGATGTTTCTTTCAGCACGGCAACAAAACCCAGAGCACGACACGTGTTTCTCGATACTTTGCGCTTTCCCATGAAGCCAGCACCCAAAGGAACAATCGCACCACCTGAGGGCGCAGGCATTCCGAACCGGTATCCGTAGTCCCCAAACATCGCTTTAGTTACGGTCCAACCGTCGATATAGTTCAAAAAACCAGCGTTATTGTACAGGACGACTCCCGTAGCCAGACCAGCACGGTAGCAGGACTTGAGCTGAATATACGCTTCAGCGATTTGATGTCGGATCCGCTCGGAGGGGCATTCCATTCCGGGTGTATCCTCATCCCGCAAAGACGCAGCATTCACTCTTCGGTCTTCATCGTTTTCATCGAGTTGTTTGACCTCCACGAGAACGTCTACGGAAGATATCGTTATTTCATAATCAGGCGTTTTTGTCTCACCTTCGGGGATTCTTCGCCAAGCTATTCCCCGTGTCTCGCAAAGTCGCTCAAAGAGTTGCTCCGATTTTGTCAGCATCCTCGT
>JAPLIX010000323.1 GCA_026388865.1 Pseudomonadota bacterium
TACGCTGCTCAGAGTTCTTTCGGCAATTCAAAATCTGCCCAGATGTGAAAAATGCCATTCGGCACAGGAAATGGTCCCATCGGACTGGACGGAGCGCCGTCTTTTGCTATGGTCAGCGTCACGTTCGTAAAATAGGCGGATGCATAGTCAAGCTCTATTGTTATATCAACGGTGCTGCCATCGAGCGGATTTTCAACAACCTCATGAATGATATTATCTGCAGCGTTCTTGGTCCCGGTCCAGTGGCCGGTGAATAATGGTTCCAGGTTAATGTTCACATCATATTGTGTCGTGAAGCGGGTGAGCAATGCCGAAATCTCAACCTTGCTGCCTTTAAGAGGAATGAACCGGCGCTCAAACAGGCTGTAATAGAGGCCATAATCGCCAAAGGGGCGCTTGCCTTTGCATTGATTTTAACAATCTTGGCATCTGCCTGAATATCAAGCACGGTCAGCTCGATCGTAGCCAGCCCCAGAACTGAAATGACCAGCGGCTGGCTGGCGGGGGTGAGCGTGGTCTGTTTTTTGCCGATGATCCAGAGATCATAATTAACGTACAAACCAGCGTCACTGGCGGTGATCTGCGCACTTATTTTTGCTGCTGCCGGTGCCGTGAAGGCAAGACAAAGCACTATTGCAATGAAAGCACCTGCTATACTGGTAGTTATTAAACGCCTCATACGCACCTCCTCATTTATTATCTTTCTTGTTCCCTGAATACCTGGGCGGTAAAAACATAGAGCTCCGCCCCCTCTTGCCACGCCCCTTCAGGAAGACCCGCCTTTTGACAGATGGCGTTGAGAAAATCAGCCCTGTTCCAGCCCCATTCAACAGGCACCTGCGGAAGGAGCACCCCCCGGTGCATGCCCTTTGAAATAATAAGGCCGTGTTTTCCTATTTCAATTGCCTTGATGTTAGCAATCTTTTGGGGGGGTGTCAACACTGAGATTTCAATCTGCACGGTTTGCTCTTCCCCCGGCTGCATGGGAGCAAACCGCTGGTCGCGGGTCGCTGCTTCCACCGTGCAGTCCCGCACTGCTTCACGCAGTGGCTTCACCCCGTCAATATATCCGATACAGCCGCGCAGCTCGCCATTATTTTTTTTCTTCAGGGTAACGAAAACACCGCACTCTTTTTGCAGGGCGGCTGGTGCGGGGTACGCTGACAGCGCCGGCACCTGCCGTTTGTTAAGGTACAGCCGCAGGGTATCACGGGCAATTGTTATGAGCACCTGCTGCTCGCTTTTGTTGAGGAACTCTTCGGCACAAGAAGACGCGCACGAAAAGATTACTGCCAGCAGAGAAAGTATTGCGGTGAGAATACGGTGCATGACTACTGTTTTCATCGGCTTATTATTTTCAATAGATTTTATTGTATGAATTGTATGATTTTTATTTGCTCAAAGCAAAGAAATATTTGAAAATAATGGAAAAATAAACTATAATCCACTTCCAATATTAATGAAACGCGCCATCGAGGATGCAAAATTTTTATATTACAAAATAATTTCAGCCATCACAAGGCGACGCATGGTGACAGCATCCGGAAAAAACAGTTTCAAGCTCCCCCAATTTCTTGCCGTTATTTTTATTCTGTTCTTTATTTCCATCTCCCTCACCGGATATCTCTACTATCGCAGTCAGAAGACCATCATAATAGCAGATAAGCACCGGGAGCTGTTAACGCTTGCGGCCCTGAAAAAATCGGAAATTGCAACCTGGCGTCAAGCGCGCATAGAGGATGGGGAGGCTATTTCCGAAAATATGTACTTCCCCTATCGTATCCAGGAATGGCTGAAAAATGAATCGCTGTCAGGGCACCGGGGAGAAATTCTCTCGTGGATGGCAAACCGCCGCAGCCGCCCGGATTATACGGCTGCTCTGCTGCTTGATGCGCAGGGCACGGTCAGGCTTTCAACCGCTGCCCGGAGCGAACCGATTGACAGGCAATTACAGAAAAGCGCCGTTGCCTCACTGAGCGCCCGTAAGCCGGTGCTTTCAGACCTGGTGACGTCAGATAGCAACGGCCATATTTATATTAATCTCTTGATTCCGATGCTGGCTCCCGACGCCGGCGATTCCCCTGCCGTTGGTGTTCTGGTTTTCCGCATTGATCCCCATAAAACCCTCTATCCCCTTATCCAGACCTCGCCAATACGCAGTGCTACCGGAGAAACACAGCTGGTCAGACGCGAGGGCGACAGCGTGCTGTTTTTAAACGAGCTGCGCCACAGAAAAAATACCGCCCTGTCCCTGAAAATCCCGCTCAGCAGCAAAGACGTGGCCGCAGTTCGTGCCGCGATGGGCCAGGAGGGCTCGTTTGCAGGCATCGACTATCGGGGGATGGCGGTCCTTGCCGCAGTTACGGCGATACCGGATTCCCCCTGGTTTCTGGTAGCAAAAATAGATGAGGATGAAGCGCTCGGCCCGTTCCGGAAAGAGGTCTGGTTTATCACCATCCTGCTGCTGGCACTTATCTCTGTGGCGGGGGTCAGCATTATGCTTTTCTGGCGCCAGCAGCAATTGGGCGCCGAGCGTACCCAGTATGCGCTGGAGCTTGAACGCCGGAATATCTCGCAGCAGTATGAATATCTGAAAAAATATGCCAATGACATCATCCTATTATTTGACAAGCAGGGAACTATCCTTGAGGCCAATGACCGCGCCATAGCAGCCTATGGATACAGCCGCGAAGAATTGCTGCAGCTCCCTATCAGCCAGCTGCGCGCGTATGCAACCCGTTCATCTTTGGAGGAAGATATCCGGAAAATATCTGAACAGGGCGGACTTGTTTTTGAAACCCTCCATCAGCGGAAGGATGGAACAACCTTTGCCGTGGAAATAAGCGCCCGGGTGGTCGCGGTTGAGGGGAAAACGCTTTATCAGAGCATCCTGCGTGATATTACCGACCGGAAACAGGCTGAACAGGCATTGCGGGAAAGCCAGGAACAGTTCCGCGCGGTTATGGAAAAGGCAAATGATGCGGTATTCTTTGTTGACACTACCGGGAACATTCGCTTCTGGAACCGCACGGCAGAGGACCTATACGGCTACCGGGAGGATGAAGTGCTGGGGCAGCCGTTCAGCACAGTCGTGCCAAAAAAATTTAAGGAAGCGCATCGCCAGTGGCTGGAGAAATTCCTGGCAACTGATGAGGAAACCGCCCCGCGCGCTACGGTCGAGGGGATTGGTGAGCGCAAGGATGGCAGCGTATTCTGTGTTGAAACGTCTACGGGTATCCTGCAACGGGGTGATGATAAATTTTTAATTGCCATTGTTCGCGACGTTACCGAGCGCAAAAAAACTGAAGAAGAGATAAAAAGAAAAGACAGCCTGCTCACCGGCGTTGCCCAGTCTACCGGACCCCTCCTCTCGCAGGACGATTTAAAGAGTGCCGTCACAACGGCATTGGCAGCCATCGGCCGCGCTGCGGAGGTGGATCGCGTGTATGTTTTTAAAAATCATGATGATCCGCAGACCGGCGAGCACCTCATGAGCCGGCTCTACGAGTGGGCGCATGAAAGCGTAACAGCGCAAATAGATAATCCTGACCTGCAGAACCTGCCCTGGAGTAATTTTCCCGGCTGGTACGAGGACCTTTCACGGGGAACACCGATAAGCGGCATCGTGCGCGATCTCCCCGCTTCTATCCGCGCATTTCTTGAGCCTGAAGATATTCTCTCTATCCTGCTGGTGCCCATTAACATCGCCGGTACCTTCTGGGGGTTCATCGGTTTTGATGACTGTAAAAAAGAGCGCCCCTGGTCAGACAGCGAAGTATCCATTCTCTTGACGCTTGCAGGCAGTATCGGCAGCGCCATGCAGCGCCATCAGGCGGAACAGGAATTGATAGAAACACGGGACTTCCTGGAAAACATTTTCAGCA
>JAPLIX010000299.1 GCA_026388865.1 Pseudomonadota bacterium
AGCCGGTGGTGCTGTTCCCCCACGACCGCTACGTTCTCAGGAGCTATTCACCGGTGGACACCATCGGCGGCGGAGAGATTCTCGATAACCTTCCGCCCCGGCACAAAAGAACAGACGAAACAGTTGCTGAGCGCCTGAAAATTATACAACAGGGAAACCCGGGGAACGCTTTGGCCGTGTTTTGCAAAGAGGCGGGGCTGAAGGGGCTAACGGGCGCGCAGATACAGGCGCGGCTGGGACTGGAAACTTCACGGCAGCAGGCCCTTATTGACAAGCTGATTGCAGCGGGACAGCTCGCAGTGTTCAGCAGGGAGCCGCTTCAGGTTGCTGCCCCGCAGGCCCTCCGGGAACTTGAGCAGCTGGTGCTGCAGGAGCTTAAAGACTATCACGCTAAAAACCCGCTTAAGATGGGAATGCTCAGGGAAGAGCTCAGGGCACGGCTTCCCTATGATACCAATGAGAAACTTTTTTCCCTGATCATAGAAAAGCTCATCGAAAAAGACCAAATCGGTTCTGCAAAAGAATATCTTTTCCTTGCCGGCCGCAGCCCGGTGCTGCAGGATGTGCAGAAGGACCTGCAAAAGAAAATTTTAGATGCCTGTCAAAAGGGTGCGCTCACGCCGCCTACGGTGAAAGAGCTTGCGGAGAAGCTCAACGTGGCGGAGAAGGTTCTGTTGAGCCTGCTTGAAATCGCGGTGCGGGAGGGCCTGCTGGTAAAGGTGAGTGAAGAGCTCTATGTTGCTTCCCCCGCTGTCAATAAGCTCACCAATGATGTTATTTCCTATCTTGAAAAGAATGGAGAGATCACTACGCAGGGGTTCAAGGAGCTGACCGGCCTCTCACGCAAATTCATGATCCCGCTGTTTGAGTATCTGGATAAGGCAAAGGTTACGGTGAGGATAGGAGACAAGAGAGTTTTAAGGAAGGCAAAGCCATAACAGATACATCTATTAAAATTCTAAATTCGAATATCGAAATCCTAAACAAATACCAATGATCAAATTCTCCAAACAGTTTGAATCTTATTTTTGCTATTTGAATTTGTTTAGGATTTAGAGTTTTGTGCTTAGCGCTTACACTATGGCTGCCGCAGTATCTTCCGTGCCTTCCGTATATCTTTTTCTATCTGCGCAGCAAGGGTTTTTGCATCGCGGAATTTTTTCTCGCCCCGCAGCCGTTCAATAAACTGCAGCGATATCTTTTTGTTGTAGAGGTTTCGGTTAAAATCAAAGAGATGGGCTTCGATGGTCTGCCGGTTCGCGCCGAAGGTCGGGCAGGTGCCGATATTCACCACGCCATCGTATTTCCCGAAGGGCGTTTCAGCCCGTATCGCATAGACGCCGTTTGCCGGGACCAGTTCTTTGTCAGGCTTTAAGTTTGCTGTAGGAAAGCTAATGCCGCGCTGCCGGCCCCGCACCACCGTGCCGGGAAGTGTGTACGGCCTGCCCAGCAGCCTGCTCGCCTCATACACATCTCCCTTAATGATAAAATTTCTGATGGTGGTGCTGCGTAAGGATATATTGTCAATCCGTATATCCCTCATTACCCACACCGTAAATCCAAGCTCTTTCCCCATCTTCTTCAGCAGCCTGACCGAGCCCTCGCGGTTTTTGCCGAAGGAATAGTCATGCCCCACGAGGATCTCTTTGGGATGAAAGCGCTCATACAGGATCGTCCGTATAAATTCTTCAGAGGTGAGGGCGGCAAATTTTTTTGTGAACTTTTCCCGGACCAGCAGGTCAATGCCGCTGCGCTTTTTTAACAGCGCGGCCTTTTCCGCAAAGGTGGTAATGATCGGGGGTGATTTGTGCGGAGCAAGAACTGCAATCGGGTGCGGGTCAAAGGTGTAGACAATGGATATGCCGCCGATTACTTTGGCCCGCTGCACGGCGCTCTTGATTATCATCTGATGGCCAATATGCAGGCCGTCAAAATTTCCGATGGTGATGACCGGATTTTTCAGCGCAATATTTTTTAACTGAAGACTTCCTTTGATGAGCTGCATAACGATATATCCACCGCAGAGAACTTTTTCTCGAACCCTTGACCCCTTGAACCCTGCTTTTATATCAACACCATCTTTGCCTTTGCCTCGGCCACCACGGTGCCGTCTTCACGGCAGGCGGAAGCCTTTACATACACGATCTTTTTCTTTACGCCTTCCAGTTCCGCTGTCAGAAGGAGGGGCTCAAGCACGCGGGCCGGACTTTTAAACCGGGTGCGGAGCTCTCCGGTCACCACATGATAGCCGCTTTTTTGCGCGGCCTTGGCCATTACTTCATCAAGCAGCGTGGCGATGATGCCGCCATGCACCACGCCCTTCCAGCCCTGGTACTTTTCCGGCGTCACATAGGTCGCTGTTACTTTTTTACCGCCGTCAAGGGTTTGAAACTGCAGCTTCATTCCTTCGGTATTGTCCGGGCCGCAGACAAAACAGCATTTATTATCTAACGTCTCTAACGGCATTATTAAACGGTCCTTTCCCGGAAACTCTTTCTATCCGGAATAGTGTAAAGCCCTTGACAAAATGAGATAATCAATATAAATTAAAAACTCTTATATCGCAACAACTTACTCTATCCCCGTCTTTCCTGCGGGGATGAAGGTGTATTAATAAATAGTGCCGAAGTGGTGGAATTGGCAGACACGCTAGGTTCAGGGTCTAGTGGGGGTTCCCCCGTGGGAGTTCGAGTCTCCCCTTCGGCACCATGCTAAATCAAGAGGTTATGTCATTTGATGTAACCTCTTTTTTATGTGTGCCCGGCATGGGCGATAACTTGGCGGTGTAAGTCCGCTATGAACTTGGCAGTAGGAATCATTAGCCAAAGGCAAGGGTGTCGTGGGTGACTGCGAATCTGAAAGAAGCCGGAGGCAAAGTCTCGGCCTGACGAACAGAAACTGCATGAGAGGCTGCATAAG
>JAPLIX010000241.1 GCA_026388865.1 Pseudomonadota bacterium
ATCATAGCAATAGAGGTAGCCGTCATCCGAGCCGACATAGATCAGCTCTCTTGTCGCGGCAGCGGCCGCCGTGGAAACAGTGGATGTTATGGGAGGAGTGACCGCTGGTGAGGAGCGGATTTTCCCCCCGGCTTTTCTTTTCCAGAGCGGCTCATTGGTGGTATTGGTTGCCAGCACACTCCACTGCAGGCCGGTCTCAAGCCCGGGGAAGAGGGCTGCTGTCTTCGTGCTGGTTTTATTTTCACTGAACGCATAGAGATAGCCGTCATCAGCCCCCACATAAACTTTTCCATTGGAGACCGCCGGGGAAGAGTTCACATCATCATCAGCCCGGAACCACCATTTTACCGGATTCACGGTGGTTGAACCGGAACCGCCGCCGCCATTCACGGCCGTTGTTGTTGTACTGCTGCCGGAACCGCCGCCGCCGGCATTGGGATTCAAGGCATACAGGTACTCGCCGCCGCCGAAATAGATGGTGCTTCCGGAAAACGCGGGCGAGGAGTGCACATTGCCCTTGGTGAGAAACGAGGGTTTTCGAACCACCATATAGGAAGGGATTTTTTTACTTTCACCCGAGTGGCTCATGTCAGGGCTTAAATTAATGGTCAGCAGCTCATTGTAATCTGTCCCAAAGTAGGCACCACTGCCGGAAATAACCGGCGAGGAAGAAACGCTCCGGTCCAAGGGTGACTGCCAGATGGTCATGCCGCCGGAGGCAATAAAATAAAGATATCCGTCACTGGTTACTATAAAGATATTGCCGCTGTCATCCACTGCTGGGGAAGAAAGAATCGGGCTTCCCAGGCTCATGGACCAGCTCATTATTCCCTCAGGCTCGATAGCGGCTATGTAGCCGCCCTCGGTGCCGATAATAACAGTCCCGTCCTGGGTAACCGCAGGGGAAGCGCTTATCGGGTCACGCTGGCCATTGACCTGCCAGCGCCATTTCACTTCAATGGCGTTTGCCGGGCCGGCCGGGCCTTCAAGGTCACTGGTGCCGGTGTGGGCAGGGTTGCCGCGAAAGGTGAGCCAGCCGCTGCCGGTTACAGGAGTCTGGGCAGGCAATGGTGACGCCGCCAATAGGAATCCCATCATGCACATGACGAGCATGAGAACCCGGCGGGTTCTTACATTGAATATAAAGTTTGGCAGGCGGTAGCAATGCATGCTGGGGCTCAACCGTTAATTTGACAGCGTGGCCGTCAGGGTCATTTTGAAGGGAAAATCGAAATCCTGGTATTCGATCATAACAGCAGAAAAGACGACGCCGACGCTCACGGTTGGGTACACGTCGATAATATAGCTGACGGTATCAGTGCCGTAGGTGAGCCGCGGCTCAAGAAATTGCAGAAAGCCGGACTTCCCCTCGCTGGTATTTGTATAGATGAAAGCGCCGGCAGAGAAATACCCGATATCAGCCGCCCGGTCTATGCGGGGTGTGAGATTAATGCGCAGGAAATGGATTTGGTTGTTAGGAATAACCGCGGAGATAAATGTCATGTTGAACGAGCCATCCCGCCACAGCACGTACTCATATTCCATTTCAACTGATTTTGAGTCACCGGGGAGCAGCACCATGGTAGCAAAGGTTGCCCCTGCCAGTCCCGGCCGCGGAACCTCAGCCTGTGCAGCGAATGGCATTAAAAATATGACGAGCAGCGCTAAGCGCAGAACAGTCCTGTATTTCATAGGCATAATTTATTATCCGTTTTGATAATTTAAAAAAATTATAAGTAAAATCCCGTGGTATGTCAATGTAATTAACAGCCAGGCGGAGGGGGATAAATCACCGGGGCCGGTTATAGATTCGCGGCAGCCTTTTTCCAGTCACGCCTGATAAAGTCTAAAAGCTTTTCCGCCCGCTGCGAATAGAGGCGGATGGTGTCAAAGTGTGGTTCTGAATAAAGCTTTTGCATCATCAGGCCATCCCCGTCAAACCAGCGGGGCAGCACCCCGCCAAGGAAATAGCCCCTGTGCCGCAGGCTCTCGATCGCGGCAGCCGCAGGCGCGGCAGCAAGCGGCAGGTAGACCTGCATAATTGCGCTTCCCTGGCCCCGGGCTGTTTGCTCAAGGCGCTCAATCGTGATATCAAAGTCGCGGCCGATCAGTTCAACATGGAAGCGGGCGACCTTTTGCAGTCCCAATAAGTGCCGCTGCACACGGGAAGGCTGCTCAAGGAAAGCAGTGCTGCCGGATTTTTTGAGAGACCGCCTGCTCAATAGCCCAGTATAAATAAAACCAAGAATCTCCTCATACGTTTCAGGAAAAAACACCTCATGGGGCTGGTCCCGGTAGCAGCGAAACATCCACAGCGCTGAAACCGGCCCGATAGCGCTCTGTTCCTTTTTATATGCCTCTTCCGGGATGTAATCAAGTTCAAGTGCTGTTTCAAGAAACCCGCAGTCTGCGCCAATTTTTTGCGAGATGGTATGATTGCAGACCGCCTTGCCGAATACCTCCTGCGCAGGTACCTGAGGGGCCAGAACTTCAAGCCCGTAACGTACCAGCTGTTTTGCTATTGCCTCGTTGCGGTATTCAGGGACCACCACCAGCATCCCCTCCTCATAGAGGCAGGCGCACTGCGGCGCTGGAAAGAGCGCGCAGTGACCCAGCACGTCTCCCCGGGAAGATCTCGCCACGATGGAATAGAGCCTGCCATC
>JAPLIX010000407.1 GCA_026388865.1 Pseudomonadota bacterium
AGCCTGCGCAAAATATTCCCGGCACCGCATGGAGAGAGGCAGAAGAAATAAAGGTCGCTGCACCGCGTGCCCTGATTAGTGATCTTGATGGTCTGGTGTCATCGTTTCGCTATTATGATGATTATATTGCACTTACCTCCCGGGGATGCGACCATGCCTGCACCTTCTGCGCAGCGCCCTTCCTGTGGCAGGGAAAAACCCGCTTTCATTCCGCAGGCTACGTCCTTGACCTGCTGGAACAGCTGGTCAAGGACCACGGGCATAAAGCCATTGCCTTTAAAGATGACACCTTTACCGCTGACCGGGAGCGCGCTCTTACCCTTTGCCGGGGGATTGAGAAGCGTGGGCTCAATTTTCTATGGAGCTGTGACACCCGTGCGGATGCCCTTGATGAAGCGCTGCTCGCCGCCATGCGCAGGGCCGGCTGCCAGCGCTTAAGCCTTGGTGTGGAATCAGCAGCCCCGGAGATTTTACGGACGATTAACAAGCGCATTTCTCCCGCGGAAGTCCTTGCTGCAACAGCGATGGCAAAAAAAATCGGTTTTGAGATACGCTACTACCTGATAGCCGGCAGCCGCGAAGAAACCGCGGAAACGCTTGAGGAAACGTTTCAATTTATACAGGAGGCTCTGCCCACGCAATACATTTTCAATCCGTTCACCATCCTGCCGGGAACAAAAGAGTATATGATTGCCGAGCGGGACGGACGCATACAGCCCGAACAGTTCTTCTCTGATGATTTTATCGAATGCACCCCCGCGCCTGCCGACCTGGCGCTGCAGCGCATGATGGAAACTCTGCAGGCAAATCCCGGCGTGCGCAGCGTGTGGCATTACAGCGCGGCTGAGCGGCGCGCAATCCTTGAACGTTTTCCGGATGTTCATGCTGTGTACATGGACCTTGGCGCTGCGCTCTATGGCGAGGGAAACCTGATTGAAGCAGAGAACATGGTGCGAAAATCACTGGCTATGGGTTACCCTCTTCCGGGGCTCGGCTACAATTACCTTGCCTGCATTGCCTGTGCGCAGGGCAATCTCAAGGCAGCGATGGAACATCTTATCCAGGCACGCGAACAGGGTTTTCACCAGGTGGTCGAAACAAATCTGCAATCAGCACAGGAGTGGCTGAAAGCTGACGGGTTTCGCAGCAGCCGAACGCTTAACCTTGTTGCCGGACACGCTTTTGAGATAACCTGCCGCAGGCAGCAGCCGGTCACGCCGGCACCGATGACCATTCATGATCCGCGTTTGCCGGCAGATGCAGCGCCCCTGGTGGTGGTGCCGGTTGACAGCGTTCTCTGCGCGCGGCAGGGAGGTACCAATGTTTAAGGCGCTCAACATACCCCTGACCATCGGTTTCTTTCTGCTCTGTTTCTGGACCATAGCGCTGCTCTTCTACTACAGCCGCCCTGCTTCCCCGGCAAAACCCGCCGCCGGAACAGGGGTGCGCTGGCTGCTGCGCTGCGTGTGCCTGCTGTTCCTTGCCACCTATCTCTATCAGGCCACCTGGCAGCTGGCCGGATTCGGCCGGCCCGCGTTCATGGATTTTATGCGCAAGTACAGCCGCCGGCCCGTTAATCCCGCAAAAGAGATGGCCCGGGGCCGCATCCTTGACCGCAGTGGCTTAGAGCTTGCCGTCAATGACCGCTCTGACAACCTGCTTCGCAGGTACCCCTATGGCCGTGTCTTCTGCCATCTCATCGGCTACGCGGACCCGATGTTTGGTCTGTCGGGACTGGAAGCTGCTGACAATGCGTTCCTGAACGGCTCAAGCCTCTCCTCTCCTGATGAGCTGGGCAGGTTCAGCATGAATATCCTTAACCACCGCACAGCCGAAGGCAATGATCTTATCCTTACCATAGATGCCCGGCTGCAGAAAACAGCGGCAGCCCTGCTGCGCAACAGGCCCGGAGCCATTGTGGCCATACAGCCGCAGGACGGCTCAGTGCTTGCGCTGGTCAGCGCCCCCGCTTTCAGTCCTGAAGACCTTGATGCATCACTGTTCAGCGAGGAAAGAAAAATTTCTTCGCCGCTTCTGAACCGTGCTGTCCAGGGGCTCTATCCTCCTGGTTCAATAATTAAAATTATGGTTGCAGCAGGTGCTGTGGAGGGCGGTTTTTCTGATGTTCTGGACTGCCCAGCCCAGGGCTACACGCCACCGGGGCCGCATCACCGGCCAATCCGGGACCATGAATATTATGAATACCAGCGCCGTGATGAAACCTGGCAGGGATGGGGCCGCATCGGTCTGGAGGAAGGGTTTGCCCGTTCTTCCAATGTGTTTTTCGCCCAGATGGGAGTAAAACTCGGCAGCCGGCAGCTGAACAAAGCTGCCGAGCGCTTCCTGTTCAATAAGCCGCTGGTGCTCTTTGAAGGGTCATCAGGAACTATTTCAGCAAAGCAAAGTTTCTGGCCCGTGGTGAGCCCGGAAGACCCGGGAAGCCTTGCCCAGCAATCAATCGGCCAGGGAGCTTTGCTGGTGACACCCCTGCACATGGCGCTGCTTGCGGCCGCGATTGCCCGTGACGGAGAGCTCTATGCCCCGCGCCTGGCAATGCGGACACCGCCCCGCCTGCTCGACAGAATAATGGATTACGGAGTCGCGGAAAAGCTGAGGCAGCTCATGCGCTACACAGTGGAGCACGGCACTGCTCAAGGTGCGAATATAAAGGGCTTGAACATCGCGGGGAAAACCGGCACTGCCCAGGCTTCAGAAGGCGCTGACCATTCGTGGTTTGTGTGCTTTGCGCCCGTGGAGCGGCCCGCTATCGCGCTTGCGGTGATTATTGAGCACGGCGGGTATGGCGCAGCCTCAGCACTG
>JAPLIX010000119.1 GCA_026388865.1 Pseudomonadota bacterium
TAGTATCTCATCTTCCAGTCCCAGAGTCAGTTTTTTCAGGATTATATAATTCTGCTGTTCCTCCCGCATGAAGAGAACAAAAACTGACGTAAGAAGCCCGAGGAACAGATACTCGCTGATCATGATATTTCTGATAATATCATGGGTGATGGCAAAGTCATGGATTCCCCCGATAATGCTGGGCAGAAATGCCATGAGTCCATAGATTTTGCTGACGGGGGGGTTTTTACACAGCGCAACCCGCACGATGGAGTAGCAAAATACTCCTATCAGGCACAGGGCATAAAGAGAATATGCCGGATTTGTCTTAACAAGATGATACTGAAATGGTATCCTCATAAAATCAACAGATAGACTTCGTATGGGCAGGGAAAGAAACGCCGGTGTTGGAACCAGGGTCGCAAACAGCAGGGTAACCAGGAGATTTACTTTGGGTACAATACTGTGTTTAAAATATATATCATACATGCAGAAAATCCAGGCTGAAGCGCCTATCATCAGTCCTATTATCCGCAGCCGTTGATACATTAGTATCTTTTCCGGAATGTTGGGATAGGTAAGAAGCAGAGCAAACAGTGTAAACATACTCACGCCAAATGTGGAAAGGGAAAAATATAAATATCGCGATCGTTTAAGGCTGATAAGGATGGACAGGGAAAAATGGTAAACGGCCATGGTCATCAGGATGGAGGATACAGATAAGTAAAATCCGCTGTAGATTCATTTGTGCACGCCTCCTCTTTTCTTGTGTTGTGTATAAAAATAAAAAAACCTCAACCAGCACAGTGCTGATGGAGGTTAATAAAATTCGCTCACGGTATTCCCTGGTATGTCGCTTTCGCAATCAAACATATGGCACCCCGTCTGTTATCTGTCTTTCATTATAAAACAACCGGGGCGCTGTCAATAGTAATCTGCAAACAATAAACCGGCAGTTCTATGCTTGTGCTTCAAGCAAAGCATTTTTCAGCACGTCCTCAATGCGGTCGGCAAAGATAAACGTCATGTCCTTCTTCACCGTATCGGGTGTCTCCTCCAGGTCCTTTTCATTCAGGCGCGGCAATATCACGGTGGTGAGGCCCGCCCGTTTTGCGGCCAGCACCTTCTCTTTCACCCCGCCGATGGGCAGCACTTTCCCCCGCAGCGTAATCTCCCCGGTCATGGCCACATCCGAGCGCACCAGCCTGCCGGTCAGCATTGACACCATGGCGGTCACCATAGTCACCCCTGCGGACGGCCCGTCCTTCGGGATGGCGCCGGCAGGGACATGCAGGTGTATGTCCGCGTGGTCGTAAAAATCAGAAGCTATGCCCAGCTCTTCAGCATTGGAGCGGATATAGCTCAGGCCTGCCTGGGCTGATTCCTTCATGACGTCACCGAGCTGCCCGGTGAGAAGCAGGCTCTTGGAGCCTTTCATCCTGGTGGCCTCGATAAAGAGGATATCTCCGCCGGTCGGCGTCCAGGCAAGCCCGGTCGCTATGCCGGGAACATTAATCCGCTCGGCAATCTCGGAAAAGAACTTCGTCTGCCCGAGGTAAGCGCGCACATCATCGCGCTTGATGATTACACTGGTGACGGTTTCCGCGGCAATGTGCCGAGCGACACCGCGGCAGATCGAGGCAAGCTCGCGCTCAAGGTTCCGCACCCCGGCTTCGCGGGTGTAATCGCGGATGATGCAGTGAATGGCATCCTCTTCAATGGTCAGGTTTTCCGCAGTAATGCCGTGCTCGCCAAGCTGGCGCGGTATGATGTAGCGCTGAGCTATGTGCACCTTTTCATCCTCGGTGTACCCCGGCAGCTCCAGCACTTCCAGCCGGTCCCGTAATGCCGGCGGAATGGTGTCAAGCATGTTGGCGGTGGTAATGAAAAATACTTTTGAAAGGTCAAAGGACACTTCCAGATAGTGGTCGGAAAA
>JAPLIX010000017.1 GCA_026388865.1 Pseudomonadota bacterium
GCTCGCCCTGGCGCAGATAACGCTCTATCTGGCGACCGCGCCCAAGAGCAACGCTGTGTATACTGCGTATGGACGGGCAAAAAAAGAGATTATGCAGACCGGCTCGCTTCCCGTACCCCTGCACATACGCAATGCTCCTACCGCCCTCATGAAGGAGCTTGATTACGGTAAGGGCTACCAGTACGCGCATAACTATCAGGATGCAATCGTTGATCAGGAATTTCTCCCTGATAAAATCGCGGGTGCTAAATTTTATATCCCTTCCGGGCAAGGCTTAGAGAAGATTATTAAGGAACGGATGGAATATCGGGAGAACAAGCGGAAAGAATTAAAATCAAGGGGCAGTAAAAAGTGATGCTATATCATACTATTTCAAGCATTCTTTTTACCGGTGCATAAGCTTTTTCCCTGATAGGCACAGGCACTGTTATCACCAGCGACATCTCCTGCAGAGACCTTAATATTTTTTCCAGGCTGATCATTTTCATATTCGGGCAGAGCGCTTTTTCGCTCGCCGGGTAAAATATCTTATCCGGATACAGTTTCTGCAGCCGGTACACCAAACCTATCTCGGTCCCTACAATAAACTCACCAGCATCTGATTGCGCCGGATACTTCAGCATCCCCCCGGTGCTCAGCACCTCATCCGCAAGCTGCGCCACGGAGCTATGACATTCAGGATGTACCATCACTTTTGCAGCAGGATGGGCGTTCTTCTC
This sequence comes from Pseudomonadota bacterium, assembly GCA_026388865.1. GTDB lineage: Bacteria > Desulfobacterota > WTBG01 > CAIYCZ01 > CAIYCZ01 > JAPLIX01. Next base: position 720 of record JAPLIX010000017.1, read on the forward strand.
TCGCAGTATATCATCGGGAAGGATTTTAATGTGGGTCGGGCAATAGCCCGGCCAGAGGACCAGATGCTTGCCGGTTTTTGCAGCAGCAAAACTTCCCAGATATTTGTCCGGCACAAAAATAATGTCTCCTGTATCCTTCAGCCTGTTTATTACCTTGAGGGCATTCCCCGATGTGCAGCAGTAATCGCTCTCAGCCTTGACCTCGGCGGTTGAGTTGACGTAGGTGACCACCAGGGCGCCGGGATGACATTTTTTTACCTCCCGCAACTGCTCGGCATTGATCATGTTGGCCATGGGGCATCCCGCATCTGCTTCCGGCAGCAGGACGGTCTTGTCAGGGCAGATTATTGACGCAGTCTCGGCCATGAAGTGCACGCCGCAGAACACTATCACCGCCGCATCGGTTTGCGCTGCTTTCTGGCTCAGTTCCAGTGAATCCCCCAGAAAATCCGCACAATCCTGTATTTCTGCGGGCTGGTAATTGTGTGCAAGGATTACGGCGTTACGCTGCTGTTTTAATAACGTGATTTTTTCTAAAATCTCTTGAGTGCGATCTATTGCCACAATGCATTTACCTTATTTTACCGTTACATCAAAATAATCTCATCCCCGGTTTTTATCGGGCCGCCGTGAAGGACTCGTGCAAATATTCCCTCCTGCGGCATTATGCACATACCGGCCTGATAATATATCGCGCATGGCGTGTGGCAGACTTTGCCGTGCTGGGTAATTTCCAGAATTGCTTCCATGCCGACCTTAATCTGTGCCCCGATGGGCAGGGAGAGCAGGTTAATGCCCTCGGTGGCGAGATTTTCAGCAAAATCACCGATCCCCACCTTTACCCCCATATCCTGCATCTTTTTGATACTCTCAATGGCGAGGAGGCTTACCTGGCGGTGTGTTTCTGCGTCGCCGTGGGCATCTCCCTCAAACCCGAAATTATCAATCAGCACACCGGACCCAATGTTCTTTTTCCGGACACTTTTCTTGCTGCTGATACAAACGCCGACTACTGTGCCGCTCACGGACATCTTCCCTGTCTCCTCTTGCCTGGGCTGTTTTAAACAGAACGTCAATGTAATTGAATAACATCTTTTCTATAGTGCTGCAAGGCGTTTTGCGGGGCCATTGGTTTTGCCTTTTACATGAAGTCATGGTATATAGTGCATCTGGAGCTTGATGCAAGTATCCGCAGCTATCAATCCCTTAACTAGAGTCATCTGGATTTTATAATGGCCATAAAAAAAACTTCCATTCAGTGCTGTAAAGGCGAATATCATGTCCTGGTAGATGGTAAATATTACTGCATGGCCCCGCCGAATATTGAGTGCAGGCAGATGAATAAGGACGCGGGAAAATTCACCAAGGGGGAAAAGAAAATTCTTTACTGTTCGCACCAGGTTCCCTGCTCTGAGTGCAAGGAATCGTTTGGCAATGCTGCCAACGAGAAAGACAAGCAAAAGGATTGACTTTCATTTTCACTAACGCTATAAATTTTAGCCGTCGAATGAACACTCTGCCCTCGTAGCTCAGTTTGGATAGAGCGAAGGATTCCTAATCCTTAGGTCGCACGTTCGAGTCGTGTCGAGGGCATAGATAAATCAAGCACTTAACCAACATCAGGTTAAGTGCTTTTTTATTTAGCTAACCTATAGCTAACCTTTTATAATAAAACTCTCACCACAAAACTCTCTTTCCCCTACTCCGAATTTCTATAGAAAATTACACCTATAGTAAAAGCGACCTGTTCTGAAAGTGCAAATTCATCTGTGAAAATGGGGGATATAGGGTCTTTCTTGTTTTCTACCACCCTGCAAATAAATATTCTAAATAATATATTTGACTCTTGCGGACATATTTAATAGGATTCTGCCTAATTGGAGGAAACAACGTGGTAACAACAAAAGCGGCGGGAATTACATTAACTGATTAAAATGAACCTCTACCAGTCCATCTGACTCGTGGAGGTTTTTTGTTTTTATTTAATATATTATAAAAGGAGAAAATCATGGATAATGTACTTGCCACACTTGATGATTCTCATAATAGAGAGCAAATTCACAAAATACTCGGTCAGATATTAATAAATGTAACCAATAAGTATTTTGAGAACCGAGACATTTATATCGATGGATACCGATTCATAAACTGTCGATTTGAGAATGTTCGTCTGATTGTCATGCGTGGCACCTTTGAATTCCATAGCTGTTTTATTAATGGTGGTTTTCGCTATTTTCAAGAAGAAGCCCAGAAGTGCGTCCAGTTTATGATGTTCGGCCTTGACCAAATTCCATACACGATTATTCCAGAATCATTGCGTCCGATAAAAAATGAAGATGGTTCAATCTCCATATCTAAGGACGCATCATGTTAGAGCAATTTAAAGCAAAATTCCGCTTTACTTTCACCGGAATATTAGGCCAGTTCAATATTTTCTTGTTTCTTGCATTTCTTTTTATTTTAGGCATGTTCTGCATTGTCAAATCTATGCCTGAAAGTAGCGTCAAGTTTTGTGGCTACGGCATTCTCACATTGCTGACGATAGCAGTTTTTGGCTGCGCTTTAAGAGTGTACTTGCGTAAACCATCTCGTAGCGATTCCTCAGCGACTCCCGAGAGACATGCTGTAATACAAGGGGCTCAATTGACTCTGACGAATCCACCAGACCATTGCTTCCAGCCACAGAACGCAATTCAACTGCTTAGACTTTTTCTGGTTGGTTATGATGAGAATCTATGCGCTGATGGGGAGGTTGAAGGGAATGCAAAAGATGGGAAAGTTAGAATTTATACCGATGAAGAAAAGAATAAATTTCAGGAACAACACAAATCTGATTTGGCATCAAAACGAAAAATGATTTCATCGAAACTCGAAAGTATGGAAAAAGAGAATCATCCACCAGATGCTACCGATGATGACATAGCGGCAGAGCAATAGCGTTACTTTCCATCAATAAAACTATTAATATTATCGGAATATTATCGGGGACAGCCACAGATTCTTTTCGCGGAACGTGCAAAGGGCAAAGACAGTATTGGCCCTGCCCTTCTATTGTACAGTCCGCCCTCGTTTCACTCGGTTATGCTTTTTGCGCCTAGCAGGTTGTTGAAAAAGTAGTTTTCTACCAGGCTGGTCAAAAATATCCAGATGCAAGGCGCGCAAAATTGTGAGGAATGAGGCGTACTATACAGTACGTCGCAATGACGAAGGATGAGCGCAACGAAGCAGATGGGTGTTTTTCAACAGCCTGATAGACCTTTATTCTATATACCCCAGCTGCCGCAGCTGCTCGCGGATAATGTTGTGTCCCTCCTCGGTCTCAAATACTTTATAGTGCTTAACGTGCATAAAGGCCTGCTGGTTTTGTTTCCATTGCTCCCGCTTGAAACTGTTTTTGTTCTCCAATGCTTTAATGATGAAGCCGCCGATATCCAAATCCAGCTCATAAAAACTGCCCCGGTAATGGATTTGCTTTATGACACACGGCAGGCAGCGCTCACCGGATTTCTCTTCCAGGGTGATATCCTCCGGCCGTATCAAGAGCACGATATCGTTTCCGTTCGGGATATCGCTTATATTATCTATTGAGTGGCGCGTATCCTTGATCATGATTCTGTTGTCGAGGATTGACGCATCGATAACATTTACCTGGCCGATAAAGCTTGCGACAAATTTGCTCCCCGGGTGCTCATAGACGTCATGGGCATCCCCCATCTGCTCGACCCGGCCTCTATTAATAATAACTATCTTGTCGGAAATCTCTATTGCCTCGCTCTGGTCATGCGTGACAAACACGCTGGTTATATGCAGCTTATCATGAAGCTCCTTCAGCCATGCGGCCAGATTCTGCCTGACCTTCATATCAAGCGCGCCAAACGGCTCATCCAGCAGCAGCACTGCCGGCTCTGTTGCCAGGGTACGGGCAAGGGCGACCCGCTGGCGCTGGCCGCCGGACAACTGTGACGGATAGTGCTTTTCATAGCCCTGCAGCCTTACCAGATTAATCAGCTCGCTTACTTTTGCTGCAATCTCCTGTCTCGGCCGCTTCTGGATTTCAAGGCCGAATGCTATATTCTTCTCGACAGTCATGTGCTTAAACAACGCGTAATGCTGAAAAACAAACCCGACTTTGCGCTGCTGCGCCGTAAGTTCGGTGACATTTCTTCCGGTTATGAATACCTCCCCGCGGTCAGGCGTTTCAAGGCCGGCAATAATCCGCAATATAGTGCTTTTGCCGGAACCGCTGGGACCAAGCAATGCAACCAGTTCGCCCTTCTCTACATTAAAACTGACGTTATCAACAGCACAGAAACTGCCAAAATATTTGGCTATGTTGCGTACCGCAATGGTCATGGTTTAACTCTCGTTGGTGCGCCGGTTAAGGGTCTGCATGGTGATTAACAGGGTAAATGACAGTATTGCCAGGAGCAATGCTGCGGAATACGCAGCAGCATAATTAAAATCGGTAAATTCCTGATGGATGTGCAGCGTGGCGGTCTGAGTCCGGTTGATGATATTGCCGCTTACCACGATAACCGCCCCGAACTCGCCTATTGACCGGGCAACGGTTAATGTTACACCGTAAATCAACCCCCACTTTACAGAGGGAAGTGTCACTCTCCAGAATGCCTGCCATGGCGAAGCTCCCAGCACATAGGCAGCTTCTTCCTGCTCAAGGCCGGCTTCGCGCAGTACCGGCATAACTTCACGGGCAACAAAGGGCAGCGTCACAAACAGGGTGGCTATAATCATGCCGGGAAGAGCATATATTATTTTTATGCCCTGCCCCTCAAACCAGCTCCCGATTAATCCATTTGGCCCAAACAGAATGATAAACATGAATCCTGTGACAATCGGTGAGACCGCGAACGGCAGATCAAGAAGACCCTCGATAAGCAGTTTGCCCCTGAATTTCTGTTTTACTAAAACCAGGGCAATGATTATTCCAAACACCGTATTAATGATTACCGCTGCTATGGTGATCCAGAAGGTGAGTAAAAATGCGTGACGGGCATGAGGTGTATTTAATGATGACACAACAAGCGATAGTCCGCTTTTCACCGTCTCCTGAACAATCCCGTACACTGGCAGCATGATCAGCACTGCAAACCAGCCGACCACCAGCATAATCAATAATAACCGGCCTGGATTATTAGTTTTCATGCCTTCTGTTCCAATACTGAATAAAATTCAACAGCAGTAATATTGCAAAGGAAAAAAACAGCAGCACCACTGACAACCCCAGCGCGCCCTGGGGGTTGTAGCTTTCAATTTCTCCGTAGATGTACACAGAAGCAACCTGGGTCCTGAAGGGAATGTTCCCCGCTACCATGATTATTGATCCAAACTCACCGAGCGCCCTGCTGAATGACAGTGCGGCCCCGGTCAGAATTGACGGCATAAGCGATGGCAGGACGATGCGGAAGAAGATGGTGGCGGAAGATGCGCCCAGGGTTTTTGCCGCTTCTTCCATATCCTGATCCAGCTCTATTAACACCGGCTGCACGGCCCGGACAACAAAAGGAAAAGTGACAAACAGCAGCGCAAGAATTATGCCCGGGGTATTAAACATAACTTCTATGTTATGGCCCTGTAAAAAACTCCCTATAACACTCCGGGGGCCGTAAAGGGCAACCAGCATAATGCCTGCCACAATGGTCGGCATGGCAAACGGCAGGTCAATCAGCGCATCCATCACCTGTTTGCCCGGAAAGCTGTAGCGAACCAGCACCCAGGCCGTAGCAGTGCCGGTTACAATATTAATGAGCACCATGATGAAGGCCGTTACAATGGTGAGCCGTAGCGAGAACAGAGCCTGGGGTAATGTTATGTCTGCCCACAATGCGGTCAGCCCCCCCTGCAGCGAACGGACAATCATGACAGTGATGGGCAGAATGATGAGCAGTCCTATATAGCCAAAGGACGCGCTTCTCAGAAGCGCATCTCCGCTCCTCATTTTAGGCCTGGGCAGAATGTTTTCTGTCATTTATCTGTGGCTAACTCTTCAATAATCTTTGTCCAGACGCCGTCCTTGCCATATATATCTTTTCCCACCTGGTCCCAACCGCCAAGGTAATTAGTATCAAATAGATATTTGGGC
>JAPLIX010000554.1 GCA_026388865.1 Pseudomonadota bacterium
ATAGGACCTTCGATACTAAATACCTGGGAACCGAGAACACTGAACATAGCATGGAGGGAAATAGTGATAGTATTTCCCTTGAAGCAAGAAAAGTAAACTATCTAATTTGTAATTGAAGGGTCCTGCGATGAAAATAGAAAAACGAATAGAGCTACCGATTTCAATTTTAATGCCTGTTTGTAATGAAGCTGACGTGATAGAATCGGTTATCGAAGAATGGGTAAGAGATGTTTTTCAATATCTGCCTGAAGAATCAGAATTTATTTTTGATGAAGCAGGGAGTGATGATGGAACAAAGGAAATTTTACAAAGAATATGCAAGAAATATGATTTTATACGGGTAATCTATAATGACTATAAAGATGGATTTGCTTCTGCGTCCAGAAGACTTTACAGCGCAGCCAAATGCCCCCTTGTTTTTTTTACTGACGCAGATGGTCAATATGTTGCAGAAGAATTCTGGAAGTTAGCCCCATTTATTGGTGAATTTTCCATGGTACACGGGGCAAAAATAGGGCGGCAGGATTATTTTTACAGGAAGTTGGCCTCTCTAATTTTTAACAGAGTAGCACGATTTATTTTTGATATTCATTACAGCGACCTTAACTCTGCTTTTAGAATAGTAAAGAAGGGCCTCATAAGGGAGCTGCTTCCGCGCTTACATTGCATGCCAACATTAATAAACGCAGAGCTTATAATACGCGCAGAGATGGAAAATTATGCAATAAAGCAGGTCCATATTGTTCATCGCAAAAGGCAGCATGGAAAAAGCCGCGGCCTGCCTGCTGTTAGTTTTTTAAAAGAAAGCATGGCTGCTTACGGGGGCTTGCTTAAGTTGAAGTCGGAATATGTAAAATGAAATAATTATCGCGATTAGTCAGCAATGCTTAAAAACATCGAATATGTAATGTAGTTATAATCGCGAGTATATCTACATGATATGAAATTGCGCTCATTCAATGACATAAAGAGAGGTTTGCAAAACATTTTTTATATGCACCATTGCATGGCAAAGAATGAAAAATAAATGATAATCTGCAAGACACCTTTAAGAATTAGTTTTTTTGGCGGCGGTACAGATTTTCCGGAATTTTATCTGGAAAAAGGAGGGGCAGTGCTTGGCACTGCTATTGATAAAAATATTTTCCATGCAGTAATGCGATTCCCATCGGAACTTTTTGATTATTCGGTACGGATAGCCTATAGTCATGTGGAATGTGTGAAATGTGTTGAGGAAATTAAACATAAACCATTCCGAGAAATTTTAAGGCATTTTACTATCGAAAAAGATATTGAGATAGGACTTACTGCTGATTTGCCATCCTTCTCGGGGTTAGGATCGTCTTCAAGTTTTGCCGTTGGTTTAATAAATGCCCTTACTGCTTTCCAAGGACGATTTATTCCAAAACAGGACCTGGCAAAACTCGCAATTCACATTGAGCGTGATATTTTAAAGGAAACGGTGGGTTGCCAAGACCAGATTTTTGCGGCGTATGGTGGACTGAATCTTATAGAATTCAGTACGACAGAGAATTTTACCGTTAATAGAATATCATTGACAAAGAGCAGACTGAATGAGCTGGATAATTCACTTTTGTTGTTTTATTCTGGGTTAACTCGCGTTGCGAATGATATAGAAAGAAGAAAAATAAATAATCTGCCTAATATAAAAGACAACCTCCTGCGTATATATAATATTGTAGAAAAGGCTCATACAATTTTAGCAGGTAATAAATCGTTAAGTGATTTCGGCCTGCTCCTTGATGAGACATGGAGAGAAAAACGATTACTTGATCCTTATGTAACCAATACAACAATTGACACTATGTATGAACTCGCACGTGAAGCAGGGGCACTCGGAGGGAAATTGCTGGGGGCTGGCGGCGGTGGCTTTATGCTGTTGTTTGTGCCTGAAGAAAAACAGGGCGCTGTAAGAAAAGCCTTGTCAAATTTTTTCGAAATCCCATTCTCAATAAATGCCCCAGGAAGTAGTATTATTCACTCCTGATATTTATTTAAGGCACAATAGCGCTATAGAAAAAGTGTACTGAATCCGATACCTTTCTGCCGGAACAATCCGATTAAACTTTTAAATTATTTTAAAAAACTGCAGGGAGATGAGTGATGAGAATCGTGGTCACTGGTGCAACGGGGTTTTTAGGGCGACACGTAACGCCAATTCTATCGAAACTATACGGTAAAAACTCAGTTGTATCATTATCAAGTAAAAATTATAATTTAATGAATCCAATAGAGGTAAAGCAAATGTTCGATGAACAAGCACCTGAGATATTAATCCATCTTGCAGCATATTCTGGAGGGATAGGTGCAAACAGGACTTTTCCTGCTGATTTTTATTATCGCAACACGCTTTTAACTGCGTTGGTATTTCATGAGGCTGCTCTACATAATGTAAAAAAAATGATTTATACCATGGGCGGATGCAGTTATCCTGCTACCGCTGTCTCGCCTATTGATGAAAAACAGATGTGGGAGGGATTCCCGCAAAATGAGAGCGCAGGTTATTCGATGGCGAAAAAGATGGGAATTGTTGCCAGCAAGTGTTATCGACAGCAATATGGCTTAAATTCTGTAATTTTGATTCCCGGAAATATGTACGGTGAATATGATAATTTCCGCGAGAATGAGTCTCACGTTGTGCCTGCGATGATTCGTCGTTTTTTCGAAATAAAACGCAGCGGAGCGACGGAAATAGTCATGTGGGGGACGGGTAAGCCGGTGAGAGATTTTGTTTATGCGAAGGACGTTGCTTCCCGCATCCCTTTTTTCATAGAAAGCTATGACAGCAGCGAGCCGGTCAATATTTCAACGGGAACAACCGTCTCAATACGTGAGTTGGCAGATACCATCTGTGATACTATGGAATATGGTGGCCGGATTGTTTGGGACACAACCAAGCCCGACGGTCAGATGGTAAAAATATTTGATGTGAAGCTGCTGAATAGCCTGGGATTATCTTGTGACACACCTCTCAAAGAAGGCCTGAAATATTCTATACGTTGGTTTGAAAACAATTATGAAACTAAAGGTGATGGAATTAGACTTTAAGTTGATTTAAACATATGATTTTTATAATTGGTGCAAATGGATTTGTAGGTTCAGCTTTTGTGCGCTATTGCAAAAAAAATAACTTGCAATATGCTTCAATAAATAGAAGCAACTATGCTGATTATATTGGCAAGGATTGCGAGTTGTTGATTAATGCGGCGGGGAATTCCTCAAAACGTCTATCACTTTCTGAACCTTTGATGGACTTTGACAAGAATGTGAGGGAAACATTCTTGAGTATTTTAGACTTTAAATTTAAATGTTATATCTATTTGTCAAGTATAGATGTGTACAATGACTGCGCAAATCCTCAGAATAATGCTGAAACGACTCTCATAAATCCTGCTTTGCTGTCCCGCTACGGATTAAACAAATACATGGGAGAATTGATGGTAAGGAAATATACACAGAATCATCTCATTATACGTTTGGGTGGGATGGTAGGTCCTGGACTGCGCAAGAATGCGGTATTTGATATCCTGTATGGTGATAGGCTATTTGTAAATAAAGAGTCAGCATATCAATACATACACACAGATGAGGTCGCTAGAATAGTTATATATCTGGCACGCAATTTTGCTGGGGGAGAGACAATTAATCTGTGCGGTGAGGGTGTTGTGAGAACGC
>JAPLIX010000404.1 GCA_026388865.1 Pseudomonadota bacterium
CCTGGAAGCTCTGGGATACCTGTAACAGTGCAAACAGCTAACAGCCTTCAGCGATCAGTGCGAATTATTTGTGCTGTCAGCTGCCGGCTGAAAGCTTTTCAAATAGAGGTTATACCATGGCAATTGATCTTCACACTCACAGCACCGCTTCGGATGGCACGCTGTCTCCGGCTGCGTTGATCGACTACGCCCGGACCAAGGGTCTTGAGGCGCTGGCAATTACCGACCACGACACGGTAGAGGGGCTTGCAGAAGCTCTCGCGGAAGCCGCTAAAACAGGGTTTGAGGTGGTTCCCGGCGTTGAAAGCAGTGCCCAGTATCCCCGGGGCACCCTGCACATCCTAGGCTATTATATGGACTTTACCGGAGCTTCCTTTCTTAAACAGCTTTCCGTGCTGCAGGATGCCCGTGCCGACAGAAACCCGAAGATTGTGGCAAAGCTCCAGGCGCTGGGACTTGATATCACGTTTGAAGAAATAGAACAGGAAGCCGGCAACGGTCTTGTTGGCCGCCCCCATTTTGCGCAGGTGCTGGTGAAGAAGGGCTATGTTAAGGACCCCCAGCAGGCATTTGACCGCTACCTGAAAAAAGGAGCTGCGGCCTACGAAGAAAAATTCAGATTCCCGGTGAAAGATGCTATCCGGATGATTGCAGAAGCGGGCGGGATACCGGTGCTGAGCCACCCGGTCACGTTAAACTGTAATAACCTGCAGCTTGAGACTGAAGTTAAGGCATGGAGGGACTTCGGGCTGCAGGGCATCGAGGCCTACTATTCAGAGCACGATCAGCTTCAGACCAGGCTCTATGAGGAACTGGCGCGCAGGTACCAGCTGGTTACAACCGGAGGCAGCGATTTTCACGGTAACATGATTAAAGGAATAGATCTGGGAAGCGGCAGAGGAAATCTGAATATTCCCTATAGCGTCCTTGAAGGGTTGAAGAAGAAAAAACTGTCCTGGTAAACCTGATTAACGGTTCCTCTGCTTCTTTCCCATTTTAACGCTTCATTACATCTTGACTTTACGCGGAAAAACGGTAATTATAAGTCAACCACAGAGCACTGATCTCCGTGCCCTGTGGTTTCATTTATAATAATATATTTTCCCCCAAATGAATTGGAGGTGCTGAATGAGCAGAGAAGAACTTGAAAAATTGACCGCTACCAAGCTGCGGGAACTTGCCCACGAGTATCCTGAAATTGAGGGCGCCCATGCCCTGAAAAAAGAAGAGCTCATCGTGGCAATACTGAAAGCCCGGGGCGAGCCAATAAAGGTTGCCAAAAAGAAACCCGCCCAGATTCACGAGATTAAGAAACACGTGCGGGAGCTGAAGACGGAAAAGCAGAAGCTTCGGGAGGAACAGGCGCAGGATAGAAAAAAGCTTACCCAGCTGCGCAGGAAGATTAAGAGACTGAAACGCCAGACGCGGCTTATGGCCGGCGTGAAAGCAGCAAAGGCTAAAGACGCTACAGAGGAAAAGGCATCGTGAAGAACAGGATAAGACAGGATTTAACCGCCGCCATGAAGGCGCGGGAGGTCCTGCGCGTCTCAACCCTACGGCTGATACTGTCAGAAATTGAACGCAAGGAAAAAGAAAAGGGCCTGCCTGCAGAACAAGAGGCAATCATTCAGATTCTCTACACCATGATCAAGAAGCGCAAAGAGGCCATAGAGCTTTTTATCAGGGGCGGCAGGCAGGACCTGGCAGACAAGGAAGAAAAAGAGATACCCATTATTGAATCATACCTGCCGCAGCAGATGCATGAGGATGAAATCCGGCAGGAGGTTCTCGCCACTATTGCTGAGCTTGGTGTCAGGAACGTTAAAGAGATAGGGAAGGTAATGGGGGTGCTGTCAAAAAAACTTGCCGGCAAAGCACAGGGAAGCGCCATCAGCCGCTTTGTCAAAGAAGAGCTGCAAAAGCTTGGGGGATAATATGCTGCAATAGTCATTGCGGGGAGTCCTGTTTTCTCTCGGGGCGGGAGCGCGCACTTATATTCAGTAAGCTCAACAGGGGGATAATGTTTTACATTGTCTCCCTTATGTTTTTTAGAATCAGCCCCAAAGGCACCAAAAAGCTCTCTTTGGAACGCTGGGACGAATAAGGGTATCTTGAGTTCCCGATTTAAATGTATGACTCTCGCGCTCAGCGGCTTTGATTAGTGGGAAAAAAATTGACAAATTGTTCAGCAGTACGTTAGATTATAATCTTTAAATAATTTCAGGACTGTTCATGAAGGGACACATTCATATCGACCAGGAGCTCTGCAAAGGCTGCAGCCTGTGCATCGAGTTCTGCCCCAGGGGCTCCATCGTCATAGCCAAAAAGTTAAATATCAAGGGCTACTACCCTGCTGATTTTGTAGATAAGAAAGAGTGCACCGGGTGCGCGACCTGCGCGGTCATGTGCCCGGAAGCTGCAATCGAGGTCTATCGCGATGAAAAGGCTGATGAGCGGAAATAACGCCATAGGAGAAGCGGCCGTGCTTGCCGGCTGCACCTGCTACTTTGGCTATCCCATAACGCCCCAGAACGAGCTGCCCGAATACATGGCAAAGCGGCTCGCAGCAGTGCCGGACGGCGTTTTTATTCAGGCTGAAAGTGAGCTGGCTGCAATCAACATGGTGCTGGGAGCAAGCGTTGCCGGTGCCCGTGCCATGACCTCCTCAAGCAGCCCCGGCATCAGCCTCAAGCAGGAGGGTATCTCGTTTCTTGCCGCCCAGGAGCTGCCGGCAGTTATTGTCAACATGATGCGGGGCGGCCCGGGACTGGGAAACATTTCTCCCGCCCAGTCTGACTATTTTCAGGCAACCCGCGGCGGCGGCCACGGCGATTATAAAATTATAGTATTGGCGCCCGCATCGGTGCAGGAGCTTGCCGACACAACCGCGCTGGCCTTTGATCTGGCCGACATGTTCCGGACCCCGGTCATGATCCTGGGGGACGGGATGCTCGGGCAGATGATGGAGCCGGTTACCTTCCCCGCCAAAAAAAAGGAGCGGCACCTTGCCCACGCCGACTATGTTCTTACCGGCGCTAAAGGCCGTCCGGCACGGCTGGTAAAATCCCTTATCCTGGACCCCAAAGAGGCAGAGGATCACAACTGGAAGCTCTATAGAAAATATCAGCGCATCGAGCAGCAGGAAGTGCGCTATGAAACGTTTATGCTTGATGATGCAGCCATGGCGGTTTTGGCCTATGGCACGGCAGCCCGCATCGCCCGGGGCGCAATAAAGCGCCTTCGAGAAGAGGGTTTAAAAATTGGTTTAATTCGACCCCTTACGCTCTGGCCCTTTCCAAATAAGATAATTCAGGATACGGCAAAGCATTTGCACGACTTTTTTGTGTTCGAGATGAGCACCGGACAGATGGTCGAAGATGTGAAACTGGCACTTGAAGGAAAAGCCCGCGTTCATTTCTACGGACGGCCCGGCGGGGTGGTGCCAACGCCGGTTGAGTTGTCGCGGATTATTTCCCGGCATTACTACCAGTCGCAGAAGAGGAAGAAGTGATGAAAAAGGTTTATGCTGAAGTGCTTGATGAAATGGACCTGCGGGAAAAAGCCATCTGCGTGCCGCCGGCAGGCTGCGCCGTGCTGGCCTACGATTATATTGATATAGACATGGTGGAAGCGCCGCACGGCCGCGGTGCAGCAGTGGCAACCGGCATCAAGCGGGTGCGGCCCGAGAACCTGGTCTTTTCCTATCAGGGTGATGGAGACCTGGCTGCTATTGGCACTGCTGAAACACTCCATGCTGCCAACCGCGGCGAACAGATTACGATTTTTTTTGTCAATAATGCGGTCTACGGGATGACCGGCGGGCAGATGGCTCCCACCAGCCTGCTGGGGCAGAAAACTACCACCTCTCCCGCAGGACGGGACCCGGGACGTGAAGGGTACCCCATAAAAGTCTGCGAAGTGCTCGCTCAGCTTGGCGCTCCGGCCTACCTTGAGCGTGTCGCCGTGAACAAGCCGGCAGCTATCAGAAACACAAAAAAAGCTATTGCCAAAGCATTCCAGTACCAGCTCAGAAAAACCGGCTTTTCACTGGTTGAAATTCTTTCCCCGTGCCCGACCAACTGGAAGCTGAACTCGGTTGAGTCATGCGCCTGGATCGATGACGTGATGAGCAAAGTATTTCCTCTGGGAGTGATAAAAGAGACAACATGTTAATCAAGACGATATTTTCAGGATTCGGCGGTCAGGGGGTGCTGTCCATGGGAAACACCCTGGCAAACGCTGCCATGCTGCAGGGAAAGTATGTCACCTATCTTCCCTCCTATGGTGCTGAAGTGCGCGGCGGGACTGCCAACTGTACCGTGGCGATAGGAGATGAGGAGATAGCTTCGCCGGTAGCTTCTGAGCCTGATTTCGTTGTTTCCATGAACCAGCCGTCTTTTCTCAAGTTTCAAAGCACGCTCCAGACCGGCGGCCTGATACTGGTCAACTCCACGCTGGTGAATGTTGCAGCAGCGCGGGGTGATATAGAGGTCATTGAGGTTCCGACGAGCGAACTGGCGGAAAAACTGGGCAGCATCAGGGCGGCCAACATGGTAATGCTGGGGGCTTTCATCAAGGTGAGCAACCTGGTCTCGTTTCAGCTTATGCTGAAAAATCTGCCTGAAATACTGGGGGAAGGAAAAGCAAAGCTTATAAAAATAAATAAGGAAGCCCTGGAGGCAGGGTATAATTATATAAAGGAGTGAGCGGCCCATGTTCATAAAGCAGATTTCTGTGAGCCTTGAAAATATCCCGGGAATGCTCTCCAATATCAGCGAGCTTTTGGGCAAAGAAGGTGTTAATATCCGGGCCATATCAGTGGCAGACACCTCTGATATCAGTACCGTACGCTTAATCGTTGACGACCCGGTTAAGGGGGTAAATATTCTGCGGGGTCATGGCTATGCGACGAAAGAGACCGAGGTGCTGGCCGTGGAATGCCCTGACCACCCGGGAGGCGTCAATGCGGTGCTGAAACCGCTCAAGAACGCCGGCATTAATGTCCTGTATCTCTACCCCTACCTGGGCCGGGTGAGCGACCAGGCGATTGTGATCCTCGGCGTGGACAGAACCGAAGAGGCTGAGGACGTGCTCAAGCGCAACTGGGTCAAGACCCTGGGGAAGGAACTATATAATATATAAAGCAGGCAGCCAGTCAGCTTCGTGGTTAAAAAGGCTGAACGATGACGGCTGACAGTTCTATTAATGAAGAAGAGGTACCAAATGTCTGATAAATTCTGTGCCCGCTGTGGAAAATCGCTTACCGAGGGAAGTCTGAATTACATGGTGCATATCCAGATACTTTCTGATTTTGATGGCGTGCTTCCCTATACTGAGGACGACCTTTCTGAAGAGATACAGGCAGTGCTGAAAAATGTGGATACCATGGATGCCCAGGAGCTCGAGGATGATGTGTACCAGGAGATTTCCTTTGTGCTCTGCGAAAAGTGCAAGAAGATATTTGCCCGTGACCCCTTCAGCAGCGACAAGGTGGTCTTTCCCTATAATAAAAAACTGGAAAATTTAATTCACTGACCCTTCACGTTAGCGGTGAGGTTGCGGCATGTTCATGAATTATTTTGACATCTTCCTCTGTGCCATAATCGCCTTCTTTGCCATCCGCAGTATCCTGCGCGGCGCAATCCGTGAAATATTTTCCCTCCTGGCCCTGATCGCAGGTGTTATTATATCGTGCCGCTACTACGCCATGCTTTCAGCATTCATCATCCCCTATATTGATAACCCGTGGGCCCGAACCATTATCTCATTTACCGGTATCTTTATCCTGGTGTATCTCGGTATCACTATAGCCGGCTGGCTTATAGCAAAATTCATTAAATTCATTCGCTTGAGCCCGCTTGACCGGTTGGCGGGCTTTTTTATCGGGATTGCCAAGGGCTATCTTATTGCCTGCTTTATTATAATCATGCTCCTTATGCTTGCTCCTCCCGGCAGCAAACTGCTCAAGGAGTCCCGTATTTCACTGCAAAGTATTCCGTTTATTGAAAAGATGGCAACCATATTCCCCGCCCCCTTTAAAACCATTATCGAGGAAAGAACCAGGGAGCTGAAAAAACCGCTGCACCCTAAAATTGCCGTATAAAAATCCAAGCCACGGTTCTTCTCCTGCAGGTATTTTTCACCTTCTTTTTTTAAAAATCCTTGACATTCAATCGGTTTTATATTTAAAGAGTTAGCTGCACCATATTGGTTTTCCGCATGCTAAAACTGATCTTATGCCGTCCAGACGGACAAGGGATAATCGATAGCTCACTAGTCTTTTTCCATTGGATGAACTGCTGCCTGCGCCTCTCTCGCACTGAAAACTTTTGTCGCGCCTGTATTTAGTAAGGAACCATGGACCGGACCAGACACCATCTGATTGCAAAACCTTTCGCCTTTGGCTCCCGCCTTTCACTGCGGCATACCCGCTGTCTTGCGTTTCAGCCAGTTTAGCACGTGTAACCCCCCGGTGGATTACGGGATACAAACAACAAGGAGGAGGAAGATGGATTGCATAGGAACAAAAAATTTAAGAATGGTTATCGAGCTCAAAGTTGAGCAGTTTGCTGACAAGCCCTTTATTGTATTTGAGGACCGGCTGGGAAATGTCATCGAGTACACCTACCGGCAGATGGACGAGATGGTCAACAAGTATGCAAACATCCTGCTTGCTAAGGGCGTCAGTAAGAATGACAAGGTGGTCGTGCACCTGTCAAATTCTCCGGAGTACCTGTTCTCATGGTTTGCCCTTGCCAAAATCGGCGCGGTGATGATCCCCACCAATATTTTCTCCGGCGCATTCGAGATGGAGTATTATGTGGACTTCTCGGAATCGGTTGCCGTTATAACCGAGCCCAACTACATGGACATGTTCACGGGCATCCTGCCCAAGTGTCCCCGGGTCAAACACGTGCTGCTGGCACGCACCGCCCCCATCTACCCGAACAGCAAGCTCTATCCAAAGGCAACCGTCATCGCCGACCTCCTGAAAGATATATCAGCCGCAGTTCCGCCCGTTGCCATTGATGGAGAAGACGACCTGATGATGCTCTTCACCTCCGGCACGACGGCCCGGCCCAAGGCAGTGCAGCTGACCCACGCCAATGCCCTGTTTGCCGGCATGTTTGGCGCACAGTGGTGGAAAGTGGTCCCCGAAGACCGGCACTTCATTGTGCTGCCGCTGTTTCATGTTAACGGCCAGTTTATCTCGGTCATGCCGACCCTCACTGCCGGCGCGACCCTCATCATGGCTGAACAGTTCAGCGCCTCCAAATACATGGGGCAAGTGCGCCGGCACCGGGCAACCACCACCAGCCTGGTGGCGGCGACCGTGAATATGATCCTTGCTCAGCCCCCGGCTGAGCTTGACGGGAAAAACAGTTTTCGTCTGGTCATGTATGCCATTGCCATCCCCGATGAAAAGTGGGACGAGTTTGAGTCGCGCTTCAAAGTCCGGCTCTGTGACCTGTGGGGCATGACGGAAACGCTGGCCGCAACAACGATGAATCCCGTGGACGGGGTCATGAAGAAAAACTGCATCGGCATCCCCCGGATAGGAAATGACATTAAGGTGATTGATGAGAACGGCAAGGAAGTGCCCTCCGGCACAATCGGTGAAATTGTTGTCAATGGCGTCCCCGGCAGGACCATCATGAAAGGCTATTTTAAAAACCCGGAGGCAACCAAAGAGACGATCCGCGACGGCTGGCTCTACACCGGGGACAATGCCTACATGGATGAGGACGGGTACTTCCATTTCGTGGACCGCAAGAAGGACATGATTAAGCGCGGCGGTGAAAATGTGGCCGCCATCGAGGTTGAATTCGTCATCAGCATTCACCCCAAGGTAAAAGAAGTGTCGGTCATCGGCGTTCCTGACCCGGTGCGCGATGAGGCGATCATGGCGATGATAATCCTACAGGAAGGACAGACCTGCGAGCCCAAGGAGATTATTGACTGGTGCGCCGATAAGCTGGCCAAATTCAAGGTGCCGAGCTTTGTTGAGTTCAGGGCAGAATTCCCCAAGACCTCAATCGGCAAGGTGCAGAAAAACATCCTGAGAAAAGAAGCGGTTGCAAAGCTGGGGCTTGCCCCGGCGAAAAAATAATATAACCGGCAGGGCGCATACCGCTCTTTTTTGACCAGCGCATAATGAACAATAGCAATAAAAGATAGCAGCAGAAGGTTGCATAAATTTTTGATATGGAGTAATTAGTGAATGGGTAAAGAGTTTAAAGGGATTAACCAGTGTTAGAAAAAAGGAGACAACAATGACTACTAAATTTCAGCAATTTCCAGTGCCTCCCTATCCGGGAAAACGCGAGAAGGGCAAAGAGAGTCTGATCAAGGTGGCCGCACTACAGATGGAACCGCAGATTTGCAACAAGGATCGCAATATTGAAGAGACCCTCAAAATGATTGACGAAGCAGGCAAAATGGGCGTCAAGCTCATGGTCCTGCCGGAGTTGTGTAACACCGGATACATCTACAACTCTCGAGAAGAGGCCTTCGCCATGGCAGAAGAAGTGCCTGATGGCCCGACCACCAAGGAATGGATTAAAGCCGCGCAAAAACATAATGCCTACATCTGTGCCGGGATCACCGAGCGGGAGGGCAATCTCCTCTATAACAGCGTTGCCGTGGTCGGCCCTGAAGGGCACATCGGCACCTACCGCAAGACCCACCTCTGGAATGAAGAGAAGCTCTGGTTCGAGCCCGGGAACCTGGGATACCCGGTATTCAACCTTCCCTTCGGCAAGATCGGCTGCCGCGTCTGCTATGATGTGTGGTTTCCCGAAGTGACGCGGATCTATGCTGCCCAGGGCGCGGACATTATCTGCGACTCCACAAACTGGGTTGAGGTTCCGCCCCTGCAGACGAAAGACAAGCCAACCGCCGCTTTCTCCGCCCAGCAGATGTCTTTAATGAACGCGGTTTACAGCATCTGCGCAGACCGTGTCGGCGTGGAGCGGGACTGCGTGTATATCGGCAACAGCTGCATTACCGATCCTGCCGGCGGTTTTGTGGCCGGGCCCGGCTCTCCCGATAAGCCGGAGATTGTCATGGCAGAGATCAATCTGATGCTGGCACGTTACCGGCACTGGTCTGAATTCAATAACCCGATGACCGACCGGAGAACAGATATCTATGAAGAGTACCTGGGATATTACCCTGAGGAATGGTAACCGGTTGAAAATACAGTAACGCATAAAAGAACGGCCCTGCTTCATAGCGAGCAGGGCCTTCTTTCATTTTGCAACTGGTAACTTTCAGCACCGTAAAATTATGGATCTTCTCAACAATGCGCGGATCTCTGCAACAGCAGTATGGCGACACGGTTGCGCGGTAAGCATCTTCCAGAAATACCTTGACTGCAGCACTATAAAAGAAAGCTTTCCTCCGTGAAACATCGTTTCCTGACCATTGTTTTAATCTGCTTTGTTTCCGCGCTGGTCTTCGTCCTCAGCTTTGCCCTCTTCGCAGTTACCGCACCATCTCATGGAAAATCAGGTGCAGTGCCTATTGAAATCCCCCAGGGCAGCAGCCTGAATAAAATCGCCTCGCTGCTTGAGGAGGCAGGGGCAATTCGCGGACGGTTTCGATTCAAAGTGCTGGCAAAGCTGCTCGCAGTGGAGCACGGCCTCAAGTTCGGTGAATATCAATTCAGCCTGCCGGCGACTCCTCTTGCGCTGTTACATAAAATGGCGCAGGGCGACGTTGTTGCCTATCTGATAACATTTCCCGAGGGCAGCACCATTTTTGATGTAACGCGAAACATCGATAGTGCCGGCCTGTGCCCAGGCCCGGTCATTCTCAAGAAGGCAACAGACGCAAAGTTCGCGACCGCGCTGGGAATTGCAGGCGCAAGCCTTGAAGGCTATCTTTTTCCTGAAACGTACAAGTTTAACCGGGGAAGCAGTCCTGAGATAATTTTGAAACGGATGGTGGAGCGCTTTAACCGGCTGTTTGATCAGGCAATGGCGATGCAGGCGAAAAAGCTGGGGCTCTCTATAAAAGACGTGGTTATCCTTGCCTCGCTGGTGGAAAAAGAAACCGCTGCATCACGCGAAAAGCCCATGGTGGCAGCGGTGTTTTTAAACCGGCTCAAGAAAGGAATGCGCCTTGACTGTGACCCGACCGTAATCTACAGTTTACGGCTGGAGAACCCTGCCTTTAATGAACGGCTTACTAAAAATCATCTCCGGAAGATAAGCCCGTATAACACCTACCTCAATTACGGCCTGCCGCCAGGGCCAATCTGCAGCCCCGGGCTTGAATCCATCCAGGCAGCTCTCAATCCGGCGCCGGTCACGTATCTCTACTTCGTCTCAAAGAATGACGGCACCCATCACTTCTCTGAAACCCTGCCGGAGCACAATGTCGCGGTAAATAAATATCAGCGGTAGCGTCAGGAAGCAATCCGCTTCTTCATCTCCGCGATGGTCTGAGCGTAATCCGCGGTTTTAAAAATGCCGGACCCGGAAACAAAAATATCCCCCCCGGCCCGGGAAACGTCTGCTATATTGTCCACCACAATACCGCCATCCACCTCAATGGGTACGGTCACGCCAGCGCTGTCAAGCATTTCCTTGAGCTGCCGCAGCTTCTGGAGCATGGCGGGTATAAACTTCTGCCCGCCGAACCCGGGGTTGACAGTCATGATGAGTATCATCTCCACATCGGGAAGAATATGCTCAAGCGTGCAAAGCGGGGTGGCCGGGTTCAAGGCCACTGCAGGGCGGGCCCCCTTGTCTTTTATTAATTTCAGCGTGCGCTGCAGATGGTAGCACACCTCGGGATGGACCGTGAGGACGGAGCTTCCCGCCGTTATGAAATCATCTATATAGCAGTCAGGATTTTCTATCATCAGGTGCACGTCAAGCGGCAGTTTGGTGCAGCGTCGCGCGGCCGCAACGATCTGCGTGCCGACGGTAATGTTGGGCACAAAATGCCCATCCATGATATCAATATGAATATAGTCAGCCCCGGCTGCTTCCACCGCCTTAATCTCTTTCTCCAGACAGGTGAAATCTGCTGACAGTATTGAGGGTGCGATCAGTTTTTTCATGCGGGTGCTCCTTGGCGTGCGCAGCACTATTGTTAATACAAAATCACAAATTCACAAAAAACAGGGGAAGCTCTATCTGGAACTCAGAAACTCCCGAGAATAATTTTTCCGATTTCTTGAGTTCCAGATTTTAATTTTTCATTACCTTGTCTTCCAGAAAACTTTTAGATTGACAACAGCGCTATTTAACCATATTTTTCAGCAAAGCAACATAATAATTTTCCGCAGCCGGGAGTGAAGTAGTTCATCAATGCATAAAGTTTAGTCTTGGGGTGCCCGATAACACTTCAGACGTTATACCGTTCGCCTCACCATGAACCACCCCGATGAGAAAGGCGTTTAACCGTGCCCGAAGAAAAAAATATCTCGATATTAGTCGTGGAAGATGACGATGCAGTGCGGGAGCTAATATGTGAAATCCTCAATGAGGATGGTCACCATGTAGAAGCAGCCGGCAACGGCAGGAAAGGCCTGGAGCTGTTTACCAGTAAAAATTTTGACATGGTTTTTACTGATCTCATCATGCCGGAAATGTCCGGCTGGCAGCTTGCAGAGGAGATTAAAACTATCAGCAGCACTACTCCGGTAGCCTTAATTACCGCCTGGACGCTTAATATGGAAGTAGCAGAATTGCGGAGCAAGGGAATTGATTTCATCGTTTTCAAACCGTTCAGGGACGAGCAGCTGCAAAAGCTGGTTCAAGACAGCATGGCGATTAAAGAAAAATACGCCAGCACAGCCTCATAACATCCACCGGCAATACTTCCCCGATACCAAGCCATTCATAATGAGCAATAATACGTTACTTTTTTTAGTTTCTCATAACCCGGCTATCTTTTTACTGTCGATCTTTTTACTTGCAGTGCGCATAAAACAGGAGTATCAATAAAAAAAGATCAGTACTTTCTTGAGTAAGAACATATTGCCCGTGCATTGTTTGCAAGAAGCCATGTTTAGATAACGCTCGATATAATCCGGTAATCAGAGGGGCAGCCTGTATAGTTTACCATGCGGACTGCCTTTCTATTTTTCAGACCTGAAAACTTTTTTAGAGGATAGCGCAATGTTCTATTATGCGACGGAAAATAATCGGTATGCAGCACTGCACATTTTTTTGGTCATTATTCTGGCCTGCTTTACCCTGACCGCCTGCAGCAGGGAAAAATCATTTGAGACTGAGCAGGGTAAGGTAACCGTAAAGGAAGATGGCAAAAAGGTGGTAGTTAAAAGTGAGAATGAAGATGTGACCGTCGAGGGAGACGAGAACCAGGGCCAGGTTAAAATAAAGACTAAGGACGGTGAATCCACCATTTCATATAATAAGAATAAGCTGCCGGATAATTTTCCCAAAGATATTCCCATTTATTCACCCGCTCAAGTGCAGATGACCCAGATCATGCAAAACGGAAAAAATGTGATGGCAAGCCTGAATACTGATGATGATCCGGGAAAGGTTATTCAGTTTTATAAGAAGGCCTTTAGCCAGGCTGGATGGGAAGTCAAAGGGGAAATGAACATGGGGAATACCTCCCTGCTCCAGGGTGAAAAGGGAGCAAAAGAACTGAATGTGACCGTCAACCGGGAGCAGGAAAAAACAGTAATCGCTCTGGTGCTGAGCGAAAAATAATTTTTCTGTAATGAGCTATCAGTCCCGAAATCCGAAAGCCTTCGGGATTTCGGGATCTGCTATCAGCCTCCTGAACGATTCGGAGCTTGAAATTTAGCTAAGCTGCCAACCCATTCACCGATTTACCAATTCCACGCTTCGCACTTCTTACAGCTTCTCCTTAAATACTGCCCCGGTGCTGGCAGAGGTGACCATCTGTGAGTAGCGGTATGCATATCCGCTCTTGATTTTCGGCTCGGGTTGACGCCACTTCTTTTTTCTTCTGGTAATTTCCGCTTCGCTGACTTTTAAATTTATTTCTTCGCCTTTTTTTACGTCGGCTGAATCTCAATTATATCGCCATCTTTAATCAGCCCTATCAATCCCCCTTCTGCTGCTTCCGGTGAAATGTGGCCGATGGCAGCGCCGCGGGTCCCGCCGCTGAAGCGGCCGTCGGTAATGAGCGCCACATCTTTATCAAGTCCCATACCGGCAATAGCTGAAGTGGGGGTGAGCATTTCCCGCATGCCCGGTCCGCCTTTGGGGCCCTCGTAGCGTATCACCACAACATCTCCGCCCCTGATCTTCCCCCCCAGTATTGCAGAAACGGCATCCTCCTCGGAATCAAAGGCTTTTGCTCTCCCTGCGCTGCGCAGCATCTCCGGAGCCACCGCCGACTGCTTTACCACGGCACCGTCAGGGGCGAGATTGCCGCGCAGGATGGCGATGCCTCCCTCCCGGTGATACGGATTGCTTAATGGTCGAATGACATCAGGATTGAGAACTTTTATTCCCTTCAAATTATCTTTTACTTTTTTGCCGGTCACGGTCTTGCAATTGCCATTGATGAGGCCGCAGCGCAGTAGCTCCACCATGACCGCCGGGATGCCGCCGGCAGCGTTCAAGTCCTCCAGGTGATGAACCCCGCCCGGGCTCATGGAGCAAATGTGGGGCGTTTTTTTGCTCATCTCGTTAAAAACCGTGAGATTTAAATCCACCTGTGCCTCGTGGGCAATGGCCGGCACATGGAGAACCGTGTTGGTTGAGCATCCCAGGGCCATGTCCACGGCCACGGCATTTTTAAATGCGTCAGCAGTGGCAATGTCCCGCGGCTTGATATTCTTTTTTATCAGCTCCATCACCTGGAGGCCGGCCTGCTTTGCGAGCCGCTGCCGTGCTGCATAGACCGCAGGGATGGTGCCGTTTCCGGGAAGCCCGAGCCCCAGGGCTTCGGTGAGGCAGTTCATGGAGTTGGCGGTGAACATCCCTGCGCAGGAACCGCATCCGGGACAGGCATTGTCTTCCAGTGCCAGGAGTTCGGCCTCGCTCATCCTGCCTGACGTAACCCCTCCCACCCCTTCAAAAACGGTGATCAGGTCAACTTTCCGCCCCCCTATCCGGCCGGCAAGCATGGGCCCGCCGCTCACCACTATGGCCGGGATATTGAGGCGCAGTGCTGCCATAAGCATTCCCGGAATAACCTTGTCGCAGTTTGGTATCAGGACCAGGCCGTCAAACGGATGGGCTATGGCCATCACTTCAATGGAATCAGCAATCAGCTCGCGGCTGGCAAGGGAATACTTCATGCCCTCGTGGTTCATGGCAATGCCGTCACACACGCCGATGGTTGAAAACTCAATCGGCGTGCCGCCTGCCATGCGCACCCCTGCCTTCACTGCCGAGGCGATAATATCCAGGTGAATGTGCCCGGGGATTATCTCGTTTGCTGAATTGACAATCCCCACAAGGGGCTGCTCGATTTCCCTGCCGATATAGCCCATGGCCTTAAAAAGAGAGCGGTGCGGGGCCTTTTCAATGCCTTTTTTCATTTTGTCGCTGCGCATGTAATATCCTCCGAAATATTTAGCGGTTGGCTTTCGGAACAATTAGCCTCTTCAGTGTTTCAGCTGAAAGCCGGCTGACAGCTTAACTATAAACTTTAATCTCCATTTTTTTCAACATAAATTACAAGCGCTGCAAAGAAGTAGAAAAAAACTCCTTGACAGAAAACTGAACCAACGGTAAAAAGTATAACATATGTACAACTTTTTATGGCAGGGTCCCGGGGGCCAAGGATTCCAGGGTTCAAGCTTTTATACCTAGGAAACAGAAAGAAACGCTCTCCACAAAACAGGAGCGGGTATTTAATTTCCTGAAAAAGCATGTCCATGACTGCGGCTATCCGCCCACAGTGAGGGAGATCGCCGCAAGCCTGGGGATGGCA
>JAPLIX010000068.1 GCA_026388865.1 Pseudomonadota bacterium
AATATATTCCTGAACACAATAAAAAAATACTGGTGGTTGCTGGCAGAAGCTTATGTCTGCTCGCTGTAAAGGGATTGATTTTGAGCCGTGGGCAGCATACGCACATATTTGACCCGCGGCTTTAGTATATTAAAAAAGAAAAAGAAGCCGTGAAGTCGCACAGACCTTTACGGCTTCTGATTTATACGCTCAGAAATATGATTATATCCGGAACTAAGGAACTCATGAAACTAAACGCAGTAAACCTGATTTCCCGAGTTCCAGACTCTTCATTTTATTTTGCTTCAAGACTTGAAGATGGTTACCTTGGGAACTTGAGAAAGGTATGAACTTAAAAAAAGAACCTGGTTTTTTAAGTTACAGATTTTAATTGATTGACATTTGTTGTGATATAAATATAGGAATTTGACATGGCAGCTAAGGATAATTACTACCCCGCGTTTGATCAATTTAAAAAATTATCGAAAAAGGGAAACCTGATACCGGTATATCGCGAAATATTTGCGGACATGGAGACACCGGTGTCAGCTTTTAAAAAGCTGAACACGGTTGACCACTGCTTTTTGCTTGAAAGCGTTGAGGGCGGAGAAAAATGGGCGCGCTACAGTTTTCTCGGATTCAATCCGTCCACTATTTTTAAAAGCAAGGGCAGCCGGGTTGAGGTAGTCGCAGACGGGAAGACAACGGTGACCATCACCCCCGACCCGCTCAGCCTGCTGAAAGCGCTCATGAAGCAGTACCGCCCGGTCGAGGTTCCGGGCCTGCCGCGTTTTTTTGGCGGGGCAGTGGGGTACATCAGTTACGACATGGTGCGGTTCTTTGAGAAACTGCCGGCCGGATCAGAGGATGACCTCAACTGGTACGATGCTTATCTGATGATTACCGATACCCTGCTGATATTTGACAATCTGAAGCATACCCTTGCGATAGTATATAACGCGCATGTGCATGACGGCGCAGATCTGAAGCGCATCTATGCGGCAGCGGTAAAACGGATTGATACCATAATCAGCTACCTGGGAAAACCCCTTAAGAAAGAAAAACCTAAAAAGGAGATTATCACCGGAGCGCTCGCATCAAATTTCAAAAAAAATGATTTTGAAAATATTGTGCGCCGGGCCAAAGAATATATACGGGCCGGGGATATCATTCAGACGGTGCTGTCCCAGCGCTTTGAAACAACCCTGCGTGCCAGGCCGTTTGATCTGTACCGGTCGCTGCGGGTGATAAACCCGTCACCGTACATGTACTATCTGAAGCTGGGTGATAATTTCATTGTCGGCTCATCTCCGGAAGTGCTGGTGCGGCTGGAAAAAGGGCGCGTTGAGGTGCGGCCCATAGCAGGCACCCGGCCGCGGGGAAAGGATGAAAAAAAAGATCTGCTGCTGGAGAAGGACCTGAAAGCTGATCCCAAGGAGATAGCAGAGCACATCATGCTGGTGGACCTGGGAAGAAATGACGTGGGCAGAATCGCGCGGATGGGGACGGTAAAGGTGGATGAGCTGATGGTGGTTGAGCGCTATTCTCATGTCATGCACCTGGTGTCACACGTGAGCGGCACGCTGAAGCCGGGGAAAGATGCCTATGACGTTTTCCGCGCGGCTTTTCCCGCCGGCACGGTATCCGGGGCGCCGAAAATACGGGCCATGGAGATTATTGAAGAGCTGGAGAAGCACCAGCGCGGCCCGTATGCGGGAGCTGTGGGTTACTTCGGTTTTTCCGGCAACATGGACTTCTGCATCACCATCAGGACCATGCTCATTAAGAATAAGAAAATCTATGTTCAGGCAGGCGCCGGCATTGTGGCCGATTCCAGACCGGAGCGCGAGTATCAGGAGACCGTAAGCAAGGCGCAGGGTATGTTTAAAGCCATCCAGCGGGCGCACGAAGGGATAGAAAATGCTTTTAATGATTGATAATTATGACTCGTTTACCTACAACCTGGTTCAGTATTTCGGTGAGCTTGGAGAGGAGATTGCGGTCTTCAGAAATGATAATATCACCCTGGAAAAGGTCAAAAAAATAGCGCCGCAGAAAATTGTCATATCACCGGGCCCCGGGAGGCCTGAGAGCGCGGGGATATCGAACGCAATCATCAAAACGTTTGCCGGGAAAATACCCCTGCTCGGGGTTTGTCTCGGCCATCAGTGCATCGGCGAGGTATTCGGCGGCAGGATCATCCGGGCACAGCAGCTCATGCACGGCAAGACTTCCTTGATTCATCACGACCACAAAAGGCTGTTTAGCGGGTTGCCCGACCCGTTTACCGCGACCAGGTACCATTCGCTGGTCGTAGAGCGCGCATCGCTGCCGCCCTGCCTGGAGATCACCGCATGGACAGATGATAAAGAAATCATGGGTCTGCGGCACCGCAAGCATCTTATCGAGGGTATACAGTTCCACCCGGAGTCGATACTGACCACGGCGGGGAAAGAGCTGCTTAAGAATTTTATGGACTGTGCTGAACAGTTCTGGAACACGAAAAAGGTGCGTGCATGATCACGAAGGCTATCTTTAAGGTTGTCGAGCGAATGAATCTTTCAGAAGCCGAAATGATGGAAGTTTTTGAAGAGATCATGGACGGCAAAACTACGCCTGCCCAGATCGCCTCCCTTATCACAGCGCTCTCTATGAAGGGAGAGACGGTTGATGAAATAGCCGGTGCGGCGCGTTGCATGCGGCAGAAAGCAACCGGCATACCGCTCCATTCAAAAGCTGAGGTGCTTGATACCTGCGGCACCGGAGGTGATAATCGTAATACCTTTAACATATCTACCGCTGTGGCCTTTGTCGCCAGTGCTGCCGGTGTCCGAGTTGCCAAGCATGGGAACCGTTACATATCAAGTAACTGCGGGAGTGCTGATGTCATGGAACAGCTGGGCATCAAGGTGTCTTTAAAACCTGATGAAATTGCCCGGTGTATAGATACGATCGGCATGGGTTTTCTTTTCGCTCCCAATCTCCATGGGGCCATGAAGCATGCACTGGCTCCGCGCAAGGAAATCGGCATAAGGACTATTTTCAACATGCTCGGACCGTTAACCAACCCTGCAGGTGCTACCATGCAGATTCTTGGTGTTTATGACGGGCGCATGACGGAGATGTTTGCCCGGGTGCTGCACCGTCTCGGAACCAGGCGGGCTTTAGTGGTACACGGGCTCGATGGTCTGGATGAGATAACCATCTGCGCTGAATCAATAATCTCGGAACTGAAAAACGGCGTAGTCACCACCAGCCGCATTCATCCCATGGACTGCGGTCTGCCGATGCGGGACCTGCAAGACATTAAAGGCGGCACGGCGAATGAGAACGCGGAAATAATTAGTAAGGTTTTAAAAGGTGAAAAAGGCCCGCACCGAGAAATTGTTCTGATAAATGCCGGGGCCGCCCTCATGGTTGCGGGTACAGCGGGCAGCTTGAAAGACGGCATGAAAATGGCCGTGGAAGCTATAGACAGCGGGCTTGCCCTGAATAAATTAAAACAATTAAAAGAGCTGAGTAATTCCTTTTAAGATGTAAAAAAGAAGCGGCCCTTGCCGGGGCTGGAAAAAAGCATCAGGGATGCGCCCGCTGTCAGGGATTTTAGTGCCGCGCTGCGGGGCGGCCGTGACGGAGAAATCACTATTATCGCAGAAGTGAAAAAAGCTTCTCCATCCAGGGGTATCATCTGCGAGCAGTTTCATCCCGTGGAAATCGCTCGGCAATATCAGGACAACGGCGCAGCGGCGCTGTCAGTCCTGACTGAAGAAAAATATTTTCTCGGCTCCCTTGACTATCTGCAGGAGATTAAGGAAGCGACGGAAATCCCGGTATTGAGAAAAGATTTTATCTTTGACCCGTACCAGGTCTACGAAGCGCGGGCCCGGGGGGCGGACGCAATACTTCTGATTGCGGCGATCCTTGAATACGAGCAGCTCAGGGACTTGATAACTTTGTGCAACCGGCTGTCATTATGGTACCTGCTTGAAGTGCACAATGAGATGGAGCTGGAAACAGCGCTGGCGCTTGACGCTGACGTGATAGGAATAAATAACCGTAACCTCAATACCTTTAAAACAGATATCAGCACCACGCTGAGGCTCATCAAACTGATACCGCGCGGGAAAGTAATAATAAGCGAGAGCGGTCTCGCGCGGCGGGAAGATATTATAATGCTTAAGGATGCGGGAGTTGACGCGTTTCTGATCGGTGAAACATTCATGAGGGAAAAACGGCCGGGGGATAAGTTGAGAGAATTGATCGGTAAATCGGTGAATAGGTGAATAGGTCAAGAGGGTTCAAGGGTTCAAGTAAATTAAAAGCAAAAAAAAGGAACAATAAACATGTTATATCCTGACAACATGGGCCATTTTGGGGAATTCGGCGGGCGCTTTGTATCAGAGACGCTCATGCCGGCGCTCATCCAGCTTGACGAAGCGTATCAGAAATACCGCAATGATACGGAATTCAAAAACGAATTAGCCATGTATCTTACCGAGTATGTAGGCAGGGAAAGCCCGCTCTATCATGCACGGCGTTTTTCAGAGCGGCTGGGCACGGTAGCGGTATATCTGAAGCGCGAGGATTTAAACCACACCGGTGCTCATAAAATAAATAATACCATAGGACAGATACTGCTTGCCCGGAGGATGGGCAAGACCAGGATCATTGCCGAGACCGGGGCCGGACAGCACGGCGTAGCAACTGCCACGGTTGCCGCGCATTTCGGGATGGAATGCGAAATATATATGGGCGCCGAGGATGTGCAGCGTCAGTCGGTAAATGTTTTCAAGATGAAGCTGCTGGGCGCGAAGGTCAACACGGTCACCTCCGGCACCAATACGCTGAAAGACGCCATGAATGAGGCTATGCGTGACTGGATAACCAATGTCCGGAACACCTTCTACATTATCGGCAGTGTGGCCGGGCCCCATCCGTATCCACTGATCGTGAGGGATTTTCAGAAGATAATTGGAGAGGAAGCGCGGCGGCAGATTCTGGCCAAGGCGGGAAGGCTTCCCGATCTATTAGTTGCGTGCGTAGGCGGCGGGAGCAATGCCATAGGACTTTTTTACCCGTTCCTGGATGATGCGTCAGTTGCAATGGTCGGCGTTGAGGCAGCAGGTGAGGGTATCGGTTCCGGTCCCCACTCCGCGTCGCTGGTGGCAGGCCGGGCTGGAATTCTGCATGGCACCAGGAGCTATCTATTGCAGGACGCGCAGGGCCAGATAGAGCCTGCTCATTCCATCGCGCCGGGCCTTGATTATCCTGGTGTAGGACCTGAGCACAGTTATCTAAAAGACAGCGGCCGGGTAACCTATGTGGCAGTGACTGACCAGGAGGCACTCGACGCATATC
>JAPLIX010000112.1 GCA_026388865.1 Pseudomonadota bacterium
GAGCCGCTCAACAGGACCTTCAGCAGCGTCTGCGCTACCGGTGACATGGTTGTGCGCTCATGATTTGTGTTATACTCTTTTCCATATTGACTTTTATGCATTTCACGGTAGAAGAAAGAGAGTTGACTATACTATTGGTAACGGCAAAATGAAAGAGGACTTTCGCTGATGAAAAAAATCGGTTACTATATTCTGGGATCGCTTCTGCGCGGCCTTTTTTACCTGACTGCCCACGTCCCTAACACTATAATTTACGGTATATCAAAGAACAGTTCGTCCCTTTTTGTGCGTTTTTCAAAGCGCTACAAGCGCAAGATTACCCGCAACCTGAAAATCGCCTTCGGGGAGTCCTGTGACAGTAAAAAAGTAGCTGCCATTACCAGCACGCTGGCCCGTAACCTGGGCCTCAATTTTGCCGAGACGCTCATTTCATCAACGGAGAAAAAGAAAGCGCTGCTTGACGGCATCCGGATTCATGGCATCGAACATCTTGACCGCGCCCTTTCCGCCGGCAAAGGGGTGATAGCATTCAGCGCCCACATAGGAAACTTCACCCTGATCGGTCTCAAAATGGCCTCCGCAGGCTACTCCTTTAACATGCTGGTAAAAGACCCGCGTTATCCGAGCGTGGCGGAAGCATTTCATATACTCCAGGAGGGCCAGGGAGGGAAATTTATCTATGTGGAGCCATGGGATAAGGCGCTCCGGCAGATACTCTCCAGTCTGAGGAAGAATGAAGTTGTCTGCATGCTTGCCGATGAGAAAAAGACTAAATCAGATATCTATGTTGATTTCTTCGGCCACCCGGCTCCTACCGCCCCCGGGCCTGCCGTACTGTCACTCAGAACCGGCGCACCGCTGGTACCGGTCTTTATTGTCCGCAAAGATGACGGCCGGCATCACATTTATATAGAGCCCCGGCTTGAGCTAAGCCTTAATGGCGACCGGACAAAGGATATCCACACAATAGTGGCCTCATATACCAGGGTTATTGAAGACTTTATCAAAATGTATCCGGATCAGTGGTTCTGGATCAACGACCGGTGGAAGAAAAAAGTACGGGACAGCGCGCTGCGCAATGCATGAACTATAGATATAGAGCTATAGCGCTCATTATTGTTTCCCTGTCAGTTGTTCTCTCATGCACGGCATTCAAGTCTGCCCATGAGAAACCTCCTCCCCTGCACTGGAATAAAAAAGACAAGTCACCGACGATTGTCATCCTTCCCTTTGAAAATAATAGCGATGAACCTGATATACAGGCTCTCTTCCGCAGGAGCTTTGCCAACTCCATGAGTTCCAAAAATTATCGGGATCTCAAACTGGATGAAGTGGATGCAGCGCTGGCCATCCTTGAACACTCCTATGGCAAGCCGTGGAGGAAATTTACCCCGATGAATCTCGGCAAGCTCTTTCACTGTGATTTCCTCATCTACGGTGAAGTTACCATGTTCAGAAAGCTGTTCTTAGGCCTGTACGCGCAGGTGGCGGTAGGCTTACAGATCAAAATGGTAGAAACATCCTATGGGACGGTTGTCTGGGAAAAGGAGTTGGTGAAACGCGCACATGAAGGCGGCATTCCCATCAGCCCTTTCGGCGTGATACCGGATTTTCTCCGCTGCAGCATGCACTTAAGAGAAGAGCAAAAGATCACTCTCGTTGAGCGTGGGTGCCGGGAACTTATGGCTGACGTGCCGAATCCGCCAAAGCCTGCGGTCTCTGTTTTTATTATCGGCATCCAGGTTGCTTCTTTCGCCGATAAAGCCCGTGCCGTAAAAATCATGAAGGAATTGAAAACCAGAGGGTATGATGCTCGTATCGAAAAGGTTGTGCTCGGCAGCAAAAAGTGGTTCCGCATTATCATCGGCCCATATTATGAGCAAAGAGAGGCAGTGGCAATAAAACGGGTAATAGGGAAAGACCCGCGCTTTCAGCCGGTTTTTATTCACTATTGACGGGCAGGATCAAATTGTATGCGCATACTTCTTGTAGAAGACGATACCGGCGCTTCACGGTTTATCAGAAAGGGGCTCCAGGAAGAAGGATACATCGTCGATGTAGCTTTTGACGGTGAGGAAGGCCTTCATCTGGCGACGTCCCAAACATACGACCTCATCATCCTTGACATAATGCTGCCGGAGATGAGTGGTTTTGAAGCGCTCAAGGGTACCAGAAAAAAGGGTATCATGACCCCGGCAATTTTTCTTACTGCGCGGGATGACAAGGAAGACGTTGTCCACGGCCTTGAGCTGGGAGCGGATGACTATTTAATAAAGCCGTTTTCTTTTCCCGAGCTTCTGGCACGCATAAAGGCCGTGCTCAGGAGAGGGCAGAAAGACATTGAGCTGTCGAAGCTGTCGGTCGGGGATTTAACTCTTAACATCATTAACCGCACGGCCCGGAGAGAGGATAAAGATATTGAATTATCAGCCAAGGAATTCTCCCTGCTTGAGTATCTCATGCGCAATGCCGGGCAGATATTAACCAGAACCATGATTCTTGAACAGGTCTGGGGATATGATTTTGACACCTCCAGCAACATCATCGACGTGCACATCAACCGGCTGCGGATGAAAATTGACAAGGATTTCCCGTCAAAGATTATCCATACCATCAAAGGGGTGGGCTATGTCCTCAAAGACGAGAGATAGCTACTGGTCACGGCTTGATGTCAGGCTCACCCTTTACTACACGTCTATTTTTTTTATCCTTGCCATCATTCTCTGCTCATTTTTTTTCTACCGGCTCAGCCATAATCTGCTTAAACAGATTGACCGCATACTCATGGACGGGACCATTGAATTTATCAATTCAGCGCAAGGGAGCGAACAGGACCTTCTTCAGACATGCCAGGGTTATGCCCGGGATATTCCTTCCCGGAAATATTATCCTCTCTATTTCAGGGTGCTCGCGGCAGATGGTACGGTTTATTTCGAACCGGAGTTTGTAAAAAAACTCTCGCCATCACCATTTGAATCAAAAAGAACGCCTGTTCTTGAAATCCTCAGGCTGTTTGGCAGCGCGCACCCATTCCGCCATTACAAAAGAAAATTCAGCCTGCCCGATGGCAGGAAATACAGCATTCAAATGGCAGTGGACATTGAGCGCATTAAATTAACCCTGCGCAACCTGCTGGAAAACATTTTAATTGTCATTCCGGTGCTGCTCTTGCTGAGTGTCGGGTGGGGGTTGTATGCGTTGAAACAGTATCGAGAAATCGTGAGCAACATTGTCACGGTAACAAATCGCATCACCTCGCAGAACCTGCAGGAGCGTCTTCCTGTTCCCGATGTGAGCGATGA
>JAPLIX010000334.1:0-3890 GCA_026388865.1 Pseudomonadota bacterium
AGCCGGTTGCCGTAGGTTGATTCCAGCACCAGGTAGTCAACCTCATGCACCTGGACCGGGTCCCACAATATGGGCTGGGACGGCCTGCCCAGGTCGCCGCTGAATAAGATCCGTCTGATCTTGTCACGGTAGGTGGTCTTGACGTCTATAAACGACGAGCCGAGGATATGTCCGGCATCTTTAAATTTTATGCGCAGGCTCTCGGTCAGGAATATATCTTCACCGTAATAATGCGGGGTAAAGTGGGCGAGCGCTTTTTCAGCATCCTGCGCTGTATACAGGGGAAGTGCGGGAGAGTGTTTTGAAAAGCCCTTCTTGTTTGCCCAGCGGGCATCTTCCTCCTGGAGATGGGCGCTGTCCCGCAGCATGATATCGCACAGGTCCTGGGTGGCATAGGTGCAGTGTATGCGGCCGTTAAAGCCCTGCTGGCACAGCCGGGGAATATATCCTGAGTGGTCGATATGGGCATGGGTGAGCAGCACCGCGTCAATAGTTGACGGCGCGACAGGAAAAGCTTCCCAGTTCCTGAGACGGTTTTCTTTGAATC
Organism: Pseudomonadota bacterium; assembly: GCA_026388865.1. Lineage (GTDB taxonomy): Bacteria > Desulfobacterota > WTBG01 > CAIYCZ01 > CAIYCZ01 > JAPLIX01. The sequence continues at coordinate 548 of JAPLIX010000334.1, forward strand.
CCTGGAACAGGCCGCAATCAATGAGCAGCTGTTTTTCAGGTGTTTTTAAATGAAACCGCGAGCCGGTAACAGTGCCGGTGGAGCCGAGAAAAGTGAGTGTTGACATGTGCATCACCTCTGCAGGGTTTATGTATGAAGGACTTGAAGAGAGCTATACGAGTTCTGTTTTTCTGTGGATAATACTGGAAAGATGGTTACTAATCAAGCGGGAAATAGATGCACGGGAAGGCATCTTCAGTGAGGGTAAAACGTGAGGTTGTCAGGCAGCTATGATTTTTTTAACTTTTTCTGCACGGATTGTACCTTGTCGCCCATTTGCACCTTCCGGTCGCGGCGGTCATCAATCTTGATGGTGGTGTAGACACGCCGGGCACCCTGATTAAAGGGTGTTTCATGCATTTTCCTGATAACCGCTAATACGTCTTCAAGGCTGCCCTCGATGATGGTGCCCATCGGGGTGAGCTGAAATGACAGCCCTGATTTCTGCAGCTCTGCAATGGCGCCGGCCACATATTCACTGACGCTCACGCTGCCGGTTCCCAGCGGGACAATGCTCACTTCTGCAATGGCCATGGAGAGACCCTTATAATGCGGGATGCTTGTTAGTGAATTGTGAACAGTGAAAAGTAACCAGTTACTATTTCTCAGCACTCGTTACTCAGCACTCAGAACTTTTTTATAAGCTGAATGCTATCGTTCTCTGTATTGCGTATTCAGCACATAGCCGAACTTAAACTGCTCATCTTCGAAAAGCGCTTTAAGCCTGGCAGCGGACTCATCAATGAAAAACTCCCAGAGCGACGGCCGGCGCTTCTCCGGATACAGTACCCGCGGCTCTCCCTTGATGCCGCACAGCTGCGCAGCGGTGTCAAGTGCATCCTGAAAATTACCCAGCTGATCAACCAGTCCCAGCGTCTTTGCCTGCTCCCCGGAAAATATGCGGCCATCAGCAATCTGAATAACCTTTTCCCTGGGCAGCTTTCTTCCCTTTGCCACTGCATCAATGAACTGATTGTGAACACTATCAATAACGCCCTGCAGCAGGGCCTGTTCTTCCGGAGATATGGTGCGCGTGGGAGAGAGGATATCCTTGTATTTCCCGCTCTTGATGACCACGCTTTTGAGCCCGATTTTCCCCAGCAGCTCTTCGATGTTGACAAATTCGATAATCACGCCGATGCTGCCGGTAATGGTTCCCGGATTGGCGACAATTTTATGGGCTGCGCAGGCTATATAGTAACCGCCGGAGGCTGCAACCGATTCCATGGAGGCAATAATCTTCTTCTTGTCGCGCATCTTCATGAGCTCTGCATAGATTTCCTGGGATGGTCCAACACCGCCTCCCGGTGAATTGATCCGCAGCACCAGCGCTTTGATGCTGTCATCTTTTTTGTAGCGGAGCAGCTTCTCGACCACGGGTTTTGACTTTGCCAGCACCCCCTCTATCTCGATGACGGCAATATCGTTCTGTCCCGACAGCAGACGCTCGGTAAGCCCGAAGCGGCCGAAAACCCACAGGGCGCAGAGGAATAGAACTCCAATACAGCACAGGGATATAAGACCAGTTAAGAATGGATGTCTTCGCATAGGATAATCAGGGAAAGAGTCTGTGGAAAAAAAGTCAGGATACCGGCGACACGCTGCCAGCGTTTTTCCCGCCGACAGCATGCCGCTGTATATCTAGTTATTCCTGTTTGTCATCCTTTGCCGCGGCGTCATCCGCTACCGGTGAGTCATCACCGGCAGACAGGGGTACGCTGTCGGCATCGGGGGCTGCTGTTTCCTTTATTTCACCGCTTGCCTCTTCTGCAGGCAGCTCATCTTTTTCCGCTACCGGGGATTCATCACCGGCCGACAGAGGCACGCTGTCTGCCTCCGGTGGCACTGCTGCCCCTGTTTCACCGCTTGCGTCCTCAGCAGGCAGTTCCTCTTTGTCCTCTTTCTGCTGCAGTTCTCCCTTCAGCACATCCCCGAGAGTCGTCGTTGCAGCCTGTTCCTCGCGCGCCATATATTCCTGGAGATCCCGCTGCTCTTCAACTTCTTTCAGATCCCGGATACTCAGGCCGATCTTGCGCCCGCGTTTATCAATGCTGATGATGAGAACTTCAAGCTCATCATTCACGTTGGCAAAATCTTTAAGGTTTTCGACCTTGTCCTTGCTGATTTCTGATACGTGGATCAGGCCCTCCACGCCTTTCTCGATCTCAAGGAAAATGCCGAAATCAGTCACATTGGTCACCACCCCCTTGACTACCTGGCCGCGCCGGTATTTTTTGGGGACGCTCTCCCAGGGGTCAGACTCAAGCTGTTTAATGCCCAGCGAGAAGCGCTCGTTGTCCTTGTCGATGCTGAGCACCACAGCTTTTACCATCTGCCCCTTTTTATATACCTCGACCGGATGCTTTATCTTCTGCGTCCATGATATGTCTGATATATGAACCAGGCCGTCAATGCCCTCATCAATGCCGATGAAGATACCAAAGTCAGTGACATTCTTAATTTTCCCTTCGATGACCGTCCCCTTGGGATACTTCTCCTCAATAAGAGACCAGGGGTTTGGCTCGGTCTGCTTCAGACCGAGAGAAATTCTCTTGCGCGCTACATCCAGGTCAAGCACCACCGCATCCACCATATCTCCGATGGTAAGTATCTGGGAAGGGTGTTTCACCTTTTTGGTCCAGGACATCTCCGAGATATGAATGAGACCTTCTATCCCTTCTTCCAGTTCCACAAAAGCGCCGTAGTTGGTGATATTTACCACCTTGCCGCTCACGCGCGTGTTCAAAACATATTTTTTCTCAGCAACTCCCCACGGATCTTCCCTGATCTGCTTGTAGCCCAGTGAAACCCGCTGGTTCTGCTGATCATAGCTCAGCACCTTTACTTTTATTTTATCGCCGGTTGCGAACAGCTCACCGGGTGAATTGACACGGCCCCATGAAATATCGGTTATATGGAGCAGGCCGTCAATCCCTCCCAGGTCTATGAACACGCCGTAATCAGTGATATTCTTGATAACGCCATCAACGATCGCCCCCTCCTGCAGGTTTTTAATGGTTTCCGACCGCATGCTTTCGCGCTCTTTCTCAAGTATCGCCCGGCGTGAGAGCACCACATTTCCCCGCTTGCGATTATATTTGAGAATTTTAAATGCTTGCGTCTGACCGATGAATTTATCCAGGTTGCGCACCGGATGCAGATCCACCTGGGAGCCCGGCAGAAATGCTTTCAAACCGATATCAACGGTCAGGCCGCCCTTGATGCGGGACAGTATCTTACCTTCTATCACGCTGTCCTGATCGCAGATTTCGCTGATGATATCCCATACTCTCCTCTGGTCAGC